>URRQ01000024.1 GCA_900550235.1 uncultured Lachnospiraceae bacterium | reverse complement strand
GGGTTATTTTCATTCAAAAGTTCGACGAAAGTCGAACTTTCCTATAAAGTAAAAATAGGGACGGTTTTCTCGTTTCCGTCCCTACCATTGCCGTATTTCTTATATGATTATTCAGCCGCTGCTGCATCCAGCACTTCTCCAACATCCTGAAGTGAGCTTGGGTTAAATACCTGCTCAAAAGAAAGTGCTAATGATTCAGAAACTTCAGACCAATTGTCAAGAATAAAACTTGCCGGTGTATATCCAGCGCTCTGCTCTAACATTGTATAGAATGGAGCAAATTCTGGATTTTCCATAATCTTCTCAGACTCTACAACATTATATAAAGCCGGCATTTCACTACCGATTCTTTCTTTACTTGCCCATTCACCTGTCCAGAATTTTACAAATTCCCACGCAGCTTCTTTATTCTTGCTGTCTTTTGACATTGCAATACCGGAAGTACTAAGAATACTTACAGAATCTTGTCCTGCATCTTTAAATGCCGGAACATCTACTAACCCAAAGTTCAATCCGTCTTTTTTGAAATCATTGATTGACCATGATCCATAAATATACATCGCAGCTTGCTGAGCTCTAAACTCATCCGTTCCACTCTTTTCAGTTGCGACAGCATATCCTTCTTTTTCCATATCTTGGAACATCTGGAATACTTCTTTTGATTTATCAGAGTCTAAGTTTCCTTTTATATTCCCCTCTTCATCACAGTATGCTGCACCATTACTCCACAAAAACATTTCATAGTCATATGGATCTGGTTTCATAGAAAACGCAAGTCCTTTTGCATCTGTTTTGTCTGTGATTGTTTTCGCTGCTGCCTGTAAGTCATCCCACGTCCAATCCGCTGTTGGTTCTGCCACACCTGCCTGCGCAAACAAATCTTTGTTATAGAACAAAACGTGTGTTGTGAATCCTACCGGAATTCCATATGTAGATCCATCAATAGAATTGTATGGCCAAAGAGCTTCATAAATGTTGTCTTTATACTCTTTTCCTTCTTTTTCAATGTAAGAATCAAGAGGCTCTAAACCTTCATGGTATGCCGGATAATTCCACATATACATAACATCCGGTGTATCTCCAGATCCCATTCCCGCACTGATTTTTGTATCGAAGTCTTGTCCATAAGCTTCCAATGTCACTTCGATATCCTCATGTTCTTCATTAAATTTGTCTACCATCGCCTGCTGTTTGTCTACATCTCCTGCTGTATCCCAAGTTGCAAAACGAATTTTTGTTTTTCCGTCCTCAGATTTCGCACTTTCTTTTCCTCCTCCGCATCCGCAGAGCACGCAACTAACTGCCAAAGTAACAGCCAAAGCGCTTACTAATTTCTTTTTCATTTTTTCTCCTCCTTCTAAAAATTAGTGATAAAAACGTTCGTACGTTTTACTTGGTAAAATAAATATACCATTTTACTATAGATATGTAAACACTTTTCACGAGGAGATATGTATTTTCTATATTTTTTACAGTATTCATCCACACATTTTGTGTATTTTATATAATAAATTCTTGTTTTTAGTTAAACTATGAAAGATTTACCATTCCTCCAGACGGAATTTCAAGTTTTAAGATTCCATACTGTTTCTCATCCATTGTTTCTATAATATTCCCTTTGCAATCTTTGATCACTATTCTCTTTCCTTCTGTTTGCATCAAATCCAAATACATACATTTTTCCTTTGTAGCATTCAAGATCAAAGCTTCTTCCCAACTATCTTTTACCGAAACGACTTTATCTTCCTCGTACACTCCTACTACTGCCCGTTTTCCTTTTTCTCCGTATATGATCGGATACAACTGTTCCGGATGTTCTGCAATAAAGTCTCCTTCCAGCCTTTCTTCAATCCATTCTTTCGCTAGCTCCATATAGTATCGTATTACCTCTAAAACTTCTTTGTCACATTCTTCTAAACATACTGATAATTGCAAAGTTCCAAAAAAACAATGTTGTAACGAAACCGCCACTCCTTCCGGAGTTTCTTGCGGATTCCACATCACCATATCTGAATGAACCGCAGTATTTCCGCTTAGAATCCTTAAATCCACCAAACCAACTCTATTCGCCAGCTGCGACATAGGACAGTCATCAACTCTAAGTATATTCCCAAATTTTCGAATGTACGGTCCAACATATTTTTGGCGAAACTCAATCAAAATATCTGACTTAAATTCATACAATTTCTTATATAGTTCAACCATCATATATTCCAAGGCATCCTGCACATCTCGAAAATCCATTTTTTCATTGTATTTCGGTGTTGATGCCCCTTCATAAAATTCATCAATGAAATCCATTTTCAGTCCATCTAAATCGTATCTTTTTACAAGATCAATGTATTGCTCCATCAAATACTCTCTTACTTCTTTGTATCGAATATCAGCAACACCCGCATGCATATCCTCTTGATATTCTAATAATTTATCCGAAAATTTTTCCCATATTTTAGAACTTTTCCCAATAAATGGAATACTTACCCACAACATATACTTCATTCCAAGAGAATGTACATAAGCAACATGCTCTTTCATATGAGGAAATTTTTTCTGCGCAGGTTCCCAGTCTCCACAAAATGCATAGCCTCGGTTCGTGTCTTCTGTCTGCCATCCATCATCTACAATGATACCTTTAAACCCCATCGCCGATGCCAATTCACATTCTCTCTCCAACTGTTTTTCCTCAACATTTTGGTGATACGAGTACCAAGTTGAGTAAAAAGGTAATTTCGCAGATTTCGGAACAATTGCCGGCAAAATTTTACACCGATCACTCCACCACATCTGCACACTTTTCAATATTTCAGAATAAAAGTTCTTTGTTTCATTTATATAAAGTTTGACTTCTTTTTTCCCTCTTCCCATATGTATTTTACATCGGAACAGAAATCTTCCATCTTCTTCATGAACTCCAATTTTCCATTCTACTTCCCGTACTGCTTCTGACAATGCGATTGTAATACAATTATTCCCCCGCTGATCATACAAACAATATACCGGGGCAGAAATAGATAAGGTTGTCTTTCTCTGTCTTTGCCAATCCGCTCCGTACGCTCTTTCATATCTACAATCCGGATACCAGCATCCAACTGTGTTTGAAATATCTTCATACCACTCCAAGCAAAGTATCTCTTCCTCTCCTGTTTCCGGAATCTCATATGTATATTCATACACTCCTTTTCCCAGCTCTACTAAACTGCTTTCTACTTTTTTTTCATTCTCTGTCCAAGTTAATATTTTTCTTTTCATTTTTCTTTCTCCCTTATCCTTTCAACAATCTTCTTTTTCTTAAATTCCAATATATGATATACAATAGCGCGGTCACTCCCCACGAAACAGGGTGGCTTAGGGTAACCGCTTCTATAGTCGGATTCATCGGTACGATAACAAATATCCAGACAATGCGAAAAATGCACACCCCAAAACACGTCATAATCGTAGGTATAATCACATCTCCAATCCCGCGAAGCGCACCTGAATATATTTCAATAAACACAAACAATGCATACGCTGGTGCCATATATTTTAAAATTCTCACACCGATTCCAATTACATTTTTATCGGCTGTAAAAGATCCAAACAGACCCTTTCCACACAGCAAAAAGAATATACTCATACCCATTGAAATAACACAAAATGCAATCGTTGTATGCAGCGCATCGGATAGTTTCTTCTTTTCTCCCGCCCCATAATATTGCGCGATTACTACAGCCGCACCTGATGATAACTCAATAAAAAATCCCAAAACCAATCCTACTATTTGCTGTGTCGAACCCCCTACAGAAGCTAATGCTGTTTTCCAAACAAAATTTCCAACCACAATAGCATCTATCATATTATAGAGCTGCTGAAACAATGTCCCTATCATAATCGGAATCGAAAAAAGAATTAATTGCTTCCAAATCACACCATCTGTAATCCTCTGATTTTGTACCGCTTCTGTTTCGTTCTTTTGTTCCATCACTTTTCCTCCTTCCCTCTCACTAATTCGATTATATCTTCGCTTTATTTCCAAAAACATATATTCTTGTTACAATAAACAGTCAAAATGTTAGGTATATCTTGAAATATCAATTAAAATATGTGAAAATGTATGAAAAGAATTGGTTTAAGGAGGTCAAAAAATGGAAAATAGCAATGTGATACATATCCCAAATCCTTCTCTCTACCCATTACAATTATTTTTTTTCGGTAAATCTTCTTGCATGCCAAACCATAACGTTGCGAGCCACGTTCGACAAAATTACATTCTTCACTTCATTACAAAAGGGAGCGGTTCATTTTCCACAGGAGAGCATATTTATCACCTGCATAAAAATCAAGGCTTTTTTATTTCACCAAATACGCCTGTTTTTTATGAAGCAAGTGCAGACGATCCATGGGAGTATTTTTGGATCGGAATCGATGGGGCTGGAGCAGAACAGTTTTTCTCCCATTTGGGATTAACCACTCAATCCCCCATTTTCGAATGTCAAAATCTTTCACCTTTATCCGAATTGATCAACGAGATGCTGCGCACCGCCCCTTCGTCCTTTGAAAACAAATTAAAATTGCAAGGTCTCACCTTCCTTTTTCTTTCATCGGCTTCTTCCTCGTGCAACTCTATCACAATAGAATCTCCACAGGAGTCCAACGAGCATATTGAACGCGCAATTCGGTTTATTCAAAAATGGTATCACCATCCCATCACTATCGAAGATATCGCTGAACATGTATCATTAAATCGTTCCTATTTATCTACATTGTTTCGCGAATCCATGGGAACCACCATTCAAAACTATCTCATGAACTATCGAATTTCAAAAGCATCGGAGCTGCTCATTTTGACAAATGATTCCATTCACGCAATCGCTTATTCCTGTGGCTACAATGATGCTCTTACTTTTTCCAAAGCCTTCAAAAAGAAAAAAGGGGTATCTCCCCTTGCATACAGAAAAAAAGAGTTTGAACAATAATATTCAAACTCTTTTTCGCTTTTATGTTTCTTATTATATTTCTTATTTATTCAATCCCATTTCTTCTCTTACTTCAATGAAGCATTTTACAATGAAATCAATATCTTCTTTTGTATGGCTTGCACATACCTGTGTACGAATTCTAGCTTTTCCCTTCGGAACTACCGGATAAGAGAACGCTACAACGTATACTCCTTTTTCCATCATACGTTTTGCAAACTCTGCTGCTGTTTTCTCATCATAGAGCATAACCGGTACACATGGATGTGTTCCTGGAATGATATCGAAGTTGTTTTCAACAAGAAGATTACGATAATAAGCTGTCACTTCTTCTAAGTGGTCACGAAGTTCTGTACTTTCGCTTAACATATCGAATAATTCCATACTTGCACCTGCGATAGCCGGAGCTAAAGAGTTAGAGAATAAGTATGGACGGCTCTTCTGACGAAGGATATCTACGATTTCCTGTCTTGCTGCTGTATATCCGCCTGATGCTCCACCAAGAGCTTTTCCTAATGTACCTGTGATGATATCTACACGTCCTTCTACGCCACAGTATTCTGCTGTTCCACGTCCGTGTGCTCCAACAAATCCAACTGCATGGCTATCATCAACCATTACAAGAGCATTGTATTTATCAGCAAGGTCACATACACCTTTTAAGTTACAGATAATTCCATCCATAGAGAACACACCATCTGTTGCGATTAATTTTACTCTTGCACCAGCTTCGTCAGCTTCTTTTAATTTTGCTTCCAAATCTTCCATGTTATTGTTTTTATAACGGAAACGTTTTGCTTTACATAAACGAACACCGTCAATAATAGAAGCGTGATTTAATTCATCACTGATTACTGCATCATCTGCTGTTAAAATTGTTTCAAATAATCCTCCGTTTGCATCAAAACATGAAGAGTAAAGAATTGTATCGTCCATTCCTAAGAAGTCAGAGATTTTCTTTTCCAACTGTTTGTGGATATCCTGTGTACCACAGATGAAACGTACAGAAGCAACTCCGTATCCTCTTTCATCGTATGTTCTCTTTGCTGCATCGATCAATCTTTGATTGTCGCCAAGTCCAAGATAGTTGTTTGCACACATGTTGAGAACTTCTCTACCATCTTCTAATCTAACTTTAGCGCCCTGTGCAGATGCGATTGGAGCTTCTCCTTTGAAAAGGCCAGCTTCTTTGATTTCTTCTACCTGTTTTGAGTAAATACTCAAAATATCATTTTTACGTGCCATTTTTCAATCCATCCTTTCTTTTCTCTATTTCTTACTGAGCCTGATATTCAAGCTGATCTAAGTCTTCCCAGTTTAAAATTACTTTTCCCGACTGTCCGGAAATCATTGCATCAAATCCTGCTTTGTAATCTTTGATATTCATTCTATGTGTAATAATATCAGAAATATCAAGTCCTGCCTGAAGCATAGTTGTCATCTTATACCATGTATCCCACACTTTACGTCCATAGATACCACGAATGTTAAGACCATTCCAGATTACTGTTTCCCAGTTGATTGTAGCATCCGGTCTCTGAAGTCCGAGAACTGCGATCTTACCACCATGTTTCATGTTTTCTACCATATCACGGAATCCTGCTGCAGCGCCAGACATTTCCATACCAACGTCAAATCCTTCTGTCATACCGATTTCTTTCATGACATCTTCCAATTTTTCATTTGCAAGGTTTACAGTTCTTGTTGCGCCAAGTTTCTTAGCAAGATCCAAACGATACTGGTTAAAATCTGTAATTACAACATGTCTTGCTCCTGCAAATTTAGCAATGGCAGCTGCCATAATACCGATCGGTCCTGCACCTGTGATCAATACGTCTTCTCCAAGTACTTCATAAGAAAGTGCTGTATGTGTTGCATTTCCAAATGGATCAAAGATTGCATACATTTCTTCCGGAATCTCTGGATTTGTTGGCCATACGTTTTCTGCAGGAATTACAAGATATTCTGCAAACGCACCATCACGGTTTACACCAACACCTTTTGCATCTTTACAGTTTTCTTTATGTCCTTCCAGACAGTTACGGCATTTTCCACATACAATGTGACCTTCTCCTGAAACAATGTCTCCGATCTTGTATCCTTTCACACCGCTTCCCATCTCAACGATCTCACCTACATATTCGTGGCCTGCTGTCTGTCCAACTGCAATTGTGTGCTGTGCCCATTCATTCCACTGATAAATGTGTACGTCCGTTCCACAGATTGCTGTTTTGTGAATTTTGATTTTTACATCGTTTGTTCCAACTTCCGGAATTGGTACTCTTTTCAGTGCAAGTCCCGGAGCTGCTTCTTCTTTTACAAGTGCCCACATTTTGTTATCGCTCATTTTGATTCTCTCCTGTCTTTTAGGTATTCTTTACGTTTTCAACGTTTCCTTGCTTTCATTTTATCGCACTTTTCCTAAAAATTCAAGAAAAAAATCCGTTCTACACAAACATTTTCTTTTTGATGTTTTTGTAGAACGGACATTTGTTTATCAGAAAAAAAATTATTTATAATGCTTTAATTCTCTCAATAGCAGCCAATGTATTTTCATATGTTCCAAATGCAGTCAAACGGAAATATCCTTCTCCACTTGGACCAAATCCGGATCCCGGTGTACCTACCACATTTGCTTTATCTAAAAGATAATCAAAGAATTCCCATGAAGTCATCTGATCCGGTGTCTTTAACCAAACGTATGGGGAATTCACTCCACCGGACACTGTATACCCTGCATCTTTCAACCCATCGTAGATTGTTTTTGCATTTTTCATATAATATGCAACCTGCTCTTTTACCTGCGCTTTTCCGGCTTCTGAATATACTGCCTCACCAGCTCTTTGCACAATATAAGGAGCTCCATTGTATTTTGTTCCATGACGTCTTGCCCAAAGAGAATGCAGCATCACATCACCACATTTCAAATCTTTTGGAATGACAGTTGCTCCAAGACGCACTCCGGTAAATCCTGCATTTTTGGAAAAGCTTCGAAGTTCAATCGCACAAGTTCTCGCTCCTTCACATTCAAAAATCGTATGAGGGATATTCTCTTCTGAAATATACGCTTCATAGGCTGCATCGTAAATAATGACAGCTCCCACCTTATTGGCATAATCTACCCATACCTGCAGCTGATCCTTTGTGATCGCTGATCCGGTCGGGTTATTCGGGAAGCACAAATAAATCAAGTCCGGTGTTTCCTTCGGGAGTTCCGGCACAAAATCATTCTCCGCTGTACATGGCATATAGATAACGTCGCTCCATGTTTCCTTTCCTTTGTCATAGGTTCCGGTACGTCCTGCCATAACATTGGAATCCACATATACCGGATATACAGGGTCGCATACCGCGATTTTATTATCTGTACTAAAAATTTCCTGAATATTTCCAGAATCTCCTTTTGCTCCATCTGAAATAAAGATTTCATCTGCTGCAATGTCGCATCCTCTCGCCTGATAGTCATTCTTCGCCATTGCGCTTCTTAAAAATTCATATCCAAGATCCGGCGCATATCCATGAAATGTTTCTGCTTTTCCCATTTCATCAACCGCATGATGTAATGCATCAATAATTGCCGGCGCCAATGGCTGGGTTACATCCCCAATTCCTAATCGGATGATAGATTTCTCCGGATGTTCTGTCGAGTAGGCGGCCACTTTTTTTCCAATCGTAGAGAATAAATAGCTTCCAGGTAATTTCAAATAGTTGTCATTCATTTTAAACATAACGCTTTTCTCCTTTTCTATACAGTAATGTCGCCCTTAAATACCGTGACTGCAGGACCTGTCATATAGATATTCCTGCTGTCTTCCCCCCATTTAACGAGCAAATTTCCTCCTTTTAATTTAATCCGAACTTCCCGTTCTGTCAAGTTTCTTACGATAGAAGATACTGCTGCTGCACATGCTCCGGTTCCACAGGCCAACGTCTCCCCCGTTCCTCGCTCCCACACACGCATTTCCAATGTGTTACGATCCAAGACATTTACAACTTCTACATTCCTTCGATGCGGTTCACCACTACAGCATTCCAGCGCAGGACCTATTCTTTCTAATTCTAAACATTCCATCTGTTCCATTTCCTGCAATTCATTTAAATAAAGGATTCGATGTGGATTCCCCATAGAAATGCAGTCTGAGGTTATTCGTTTTCCTTCCAATACCGAAATCGTAATCTCTTGCTTGATCCGTTCCACTTTAGGCTCTCCCATATTCACTTGCACATCTCCATCGGATAATATTAATGTTTCTTTTATCCCAGATAAAGTTTCTATCCGGATCATTTTCTTCGGTACAATTCCTTGTTCGTACACATATTTCGCCACACATCGAATGCCATTCCCGCACATCATTCCTCGCGATCCATCTGCGTTATACATCTCCATTCGCACATCCGCTACTTTGGAAGCCCCAATCACAATCAGTCCATCTGCTCCGATACCAAAATGACGGTTACTGAACCGTATTGCCAGTTTTTCCGGATCTTCCACCGTTTCCTTCATCCCGTTGATATAGACATAATCGTTCCCTAATCCTTGCATTTTTGTAAAGCGCATATTTTCCCTCCAAAAAAGGCGTTTTCACAGTCTCTGTGAAAACGCCTCACTCTGTTTCTATAATATATCGTCACACTTACAATTCAAGAACTTCTATCTCATGGAAATTTGATCAATTCTCTCCAATTCTTCGGCAGTAAAGTTCGTACGCTCTACGATCTTCACATTTTCCCGAATCTGTTCCGGCCTGGATGCACCGATTAAAACACTTGTCACCTCTCCATCACGAAGAATCCACGATAATGCCATCTGAGCCAGAGACTGTCCTCTCTCCATTGCAATTTCCTGCAAAGCTTTTATCTGCGACAACCGCTCTTCTGTAATCGCACTTTCTTTTAAGAATCTTCCATCTCTTCTGATTCTGCTATCTTCCGGAATTCCATGAAGATACTTATCTGTCAAAAGACCTTGCGCAAGAGGACTGAATGCAATTAATCCACATCCGTTTTCTGCCGCAAACGATTTCAATCCATCTGTCTCGATCCAACGATCAAATATCGAATATCTTACTTGATTGATGACAAATGGACACTTCAAATCCCGCAAGATTTCCATTGCTTTTTTTGTTGTTTCAGCATTATAATTCGAAATTCCTGCATAAAGCGCCTTTCCCTGTTTGACAGCAGTATCCAGCGCCATCATACTCTCCTCAAGAGGAGTCTCCGGATCCATTCGATGATGATAGAATATATCTACATACTCCAGTCCCATTCTTTTCAAGCTTTGATCCAAACTTGCAAGAAGATATTTTCTGCTTCCCCAGTTCCCGTATGGTCCGGGCCACATATCATATCCTGCCTTTGTACTAATAATCAGTTCATCTCGATATGGTTTGAGCACACCATTGATTATTTTTCCAAAATTCTCTTCCGCACTTCCATATACCGGACCATAATTATTGGCAAGATCGAAATGCGTGATTCCAAGATCAAATGCTGTCTCGCACATTTTTTCCATATTGAAAAAATCATCGTTTGTCCCAAAATTATGCCATAGACCAAGAGACACTCCCGGAAGCTTCAATCCACTTTTTCCACTACGGAAATATTTCATCGAATCATATCTTGTTTCATCTGCGATATATGTCATATTACATTCCTTTTGATTTTTCTGCACATCTCTTCATTGCTTCAATGACTGCACTTCTAAACCCTTTTTCTTCCAATACACGTACAGCTTCAATTGTTGTTCCTGCTGGTGAACATACCATGTCTTTTAATTCTCCTGGGTGTTTTCCTGTTTCAAGAACCATTTTTGCACTACCAAGAACAGCCTGTGCTGCAAATTTGTATGCCTGTGGTCTTGGCATTCCATCAGCAACCGCTGCATCTGCCATTGCTTCAATAAACATAAATACATATGCTGGTGAACTTCCGCTTACAGAAACAACAACGTCCATCAATCTTTCCGGAACAACTTCTGCTTTACCGAATCCATTTAAAATGTGGCATACATAATCCAACTCTTCTTTTGATACAAGTTCATTGTGACAAACACCTGTAATACCTTCTCCAACAAGAGCAGGAGTATTTGGCATTGTACGAACAATTTTTACAGGATGACCAAATGTTTCGCCAAGGTACTCTAATGTTTTACCTGGAGCAATCGTAACAACGATTTGTTTCTCTGTAATAAATTCGCTGATTTCTTTGATTACATCTGCATAGAACTGTGGTTTTACTGCCAAAAATAAAACTTCAGAGTTTTTTGCTACTTCTTTATTATCTGTTGTGATGTTGATTCCAAGACTCTCTTTTGCAGCCTCAAGTCCTGGAACATATAAATCAGAAGCGATTACTTCTTCCGGTTTGAAAATACCGTTTTTTAATACTCCACCCATAATTGCTTTTGCCATATTTCCAGCGCCAATAAATCCTAATTTCATCATGATTACCTCTCCTTGTAAATTGTATACATTTTTATAACTTGTATACAATATAACACTTTGCATACAAAATGTCAATAAACCCTCTTGCTTTTTTTATTCTTTTTGTATACAATATTCTACAACGTATACATTATTAAGAAGAATCGCAATTTTATAAAAGAAAGAGGTGCCAAATGGCAAAAAAAACTGTTTCCCTTGCCGACAAGGCATACGAAATCATCAAAACTAACATTATCAACTTAACGTACCCACCGGGAATGCCGCTCACTGAATCCATGCTCTCCGAAGAGCTTCACATGAGCCGCAACCCAATTCGGGCAGCAATCCGCACATTACAATCCGAAGGATTGATCGTATCCGATTATCACAAATCCATGACCGTAAAAGAAATCACAGACAAAGATATCCGGGATATTTACCAACTTCGAGAGCTTTTGGAAAGCATTGCATTTCGTCAGATTTTCGAGGAAGGCAAGGCCGAAGAATATTCCTATCGCATTGAGGAGAAAGTGATTCGAATGTGTGCTGCTGAAAACGATCCATTCCAATGGGAATTAGCTGATGCCAATATGCACATGGAAATCATTCGTATTTTTGATAACGAACGAATTCATCGTATTTATGAAAGCAATTTATCAGAACTTGTACGTATGGGACTCTATTCCGTTCGAAACGGAATGGAGATTCATAAGACCAATCAGAATCTCAAAGAAATGGTACACCACATGCGTGAGAACAATTATTCCGCCGCATTCGCCATCCTTCAAAAAGATCATTTTCATACCGGAAAAGACAGCGCTTTGGAAGGCGCTGAACATAGCAATCTATCCCTTTAAAATAATAGACTTCACACAATGTGAGGTCTATTATTTTTGTCTTTTTTTACTATATAGAAAATATTTTCAGATTTTTAAAAATTATTTTCATTTTTGTATTGACTTTTTATCTATCATGAGGTATTATAATATCAACAAAACAAAAGGAGGACGGACCACCAAAAACTTAAACTAAAACCCAAAAAGAAAAAATATAAGAAATGAGAGGTATAGTCCAATGGATACAGACTTGAAAGAATAATTAAAAAATCACTATTTGAGATAATAGTTTCAGATAGATAAGAAATGAATAAGGAGGACAATCCGATGGATGGAATAATTTAAAAATCTACTGTATGATAAACAATCAATACAGTAGATTTTTTATTGCTATTTTTTTCTCTTCATACTCTTCCAGTCCACTCTCCAACAGCATAATACATGCAAATGCAAAAATCACTTTCATTTTTTTCATTTCTAAAATCACATACCCTGCATATGGAATATACACCGAGTCCCAAACTTTTCCTAATACAAGATTTTCATATATTTCTAAATCTGCAAACGAATTCCCATCGCCCTTTGTAATCAAACTTTTTGTCGACTCTCTTTTCTCGATGATCCGATGTGTAATCGCTTGATTTTCTCCAAAAGAAATAATATCGCCCTCTTTCAGCTCATTATAACTGACCGGTTCTATATAGATTAAACTCCCTTCTGAAAAGGTTGGATTCATACTGTCAGATAACACTACCATAGGTTTTTTCCCACTAAGCAATGGACAAAGCAAAAAAATAGTTGCGATCATCAAACTTCGACATCCGGACGCAACTATTTTCACAACATATTTTATAAGTTTCATATCAGCCTCCTTACACAGTAAGTGTCTACCATCATTGTATCAAGAAACAACTGTTTCCTTCGTCGAACCGTGTAAGGAGATGTTTTAATTTTTCTTCTTTTTGTGACAAATATTCATTATAATAAACTATTAAGATATCTTCACCACTTCATAATCTCTATCTTCTACTACCTGCTTTAAGAGTTCATCTGATACTTCTTCACTCATCTTCACAATTGCAGTTCCTTGTTCGTGACTTACAATCGCTTCTTCCACTCCTTCAATCTTCTCCAACGCTTTTTTTACGGTTGCCTCGCAGTGTCCGCACATCATTCCTTTAATTTCCATTGTTTTTTCCATGATCATATTCTCCTTTTCCTTTTTTATTTCTGTTTCTTCCATCGTCTGAAGTACCACTTCATGTTTTACTTTTTTATCCTTTGCAGCATTGTACATACTGAAGAAATTCAAACGCAATGCATTGGTGACTACGCAAAAGCTTGATAAACTCATGGCCGCCGCCCCAAACATCGGATTCAGTTTCCAGCCAAAGATTGAAATCCAAATTCCTGCTGCTAACGGAATTCCAATGATGTTATAAATAAATGCCCAAAATAGATTCTCATGAATATTTCGAAGTGTTGCCCGACTTAGCCTGATTACTGCCGGAACATCACTAAGTTTGCTCTTCATTAACACCACATCTGCCGCATCGATCGCAATATCCGTTCCCGCACCAATCGCAATTCCGATATCTGCTCTTGTAAGAGCCGGTGCATCGTTGATTCCGTCACCTACCATGGCGACTTTACCCTTTTCCTTCAATGATCGGATCACACTTTCTTTTCCTTCCGGAAGAACTCCTGCAATGACTTGATCTACTCCTGCTTGTCTGCCGATTGCTTGCGCTGTCCGTTCATTGTCTCCTGTTAACATCACAACTTTAATTCCCATATTCTGCAGTTCTTTCACTGCCTGCGGGCTATCCTCTTTGATCACATCTGCTACCGCTATGATTCCAATGAATTTTTCATCACAACTAAAGAATAATGGTGTCTTTCCTCCCTCAGCCAGTTGCTCTGCCTGTTTCCTCATAGAAGCGGAAATAAATGAAGTCTGCTCAATAAACTTTAGATTTCCACCGCAAAGGGATTTCCCATCCCGTATGCCGAACAATCCATTTCCAGCCACAGCTCGAAACTCTTTGATTTCTTTTGCAAGCATATTACGTTTTTCTGCTTCTTCTAAAATCGCTCGTGCCAAAGGATGTTCACTTTTTTTCTCAAGAGCGTAAGCCATCTCCAATAATTCTTCTTCGGAAACTCCTTCTGCCGGAAGAATATCGGTCACTTTTGGCTCTCCACTTGTAATTGTTCCGGTTTTATCCAGCGCAACAATCTGCATTTTTCCTGTTTCTTCCAAGGAAACCGCAGTCTTGAACATAATACCATGCTTTGCGCCCATACCATTTCCAACCATGATCGCTACCGGAGTGGCAAGTCCCAGCGCACAAGGACAACTGATGACAAGAACTGAGATCGCTCTTGCAAGCGCAAATCCAAAAGTCTGCCCCACAATCATCCATACAAAAAATGTAACGATTGCAATTCCAATCACTGCCGGTACAAAAACTCCCGATACTTTGTCTGCTACTTTTGCAATCGGAGCCTTCGTTGCGGCTGCATCACTTACCATCTGAATAATCTGAGAAAGTGTTGTGTCTTCTCCAACTCTTGTTGCTTCGCATCGAATAAATCCTGACTGATTGATTGTTGCCGCCGATACTTTATCCCCAATTTCTTTATCTACCGGAATACTTTCCCCCGTCAAAGCCGACTCGTTGACCGCACTGGTACCTTCCAACACAATTCCATCCACCGGAATATGTTCTCCTGGCCGCACAACAAAGATATCTCCTTTTTGCACTTGCTCAATCCCTACTGTCTCTTCCACACCATTTTTTACAATCACCGCTGTCTTCGGAGCAAGTTTCATCAAACTTTTTAACGCATCGGTTGTTTTCCCTTTGGATCTTGCTTCTAACATCTTCCCTACTGTAATCAACGTTAAAATCATGGCTGCCGATTCAAAATAGAATTCATGCATGTACTCCATCACACCGGCCATATCTCCCCGTATCTGCGCATCCGTCATGGCAAAAAGTGCATACACACTATAGACAAAAGATGCGCCCGAACCAAGCGCGACCAATGTGTCCATATTCGGCGATTTATGAATCAGCCCTTTAAATCCGCTGATAAAGAACTTTTGGTTGATCACCATAATGATCGCAGATAACAACAACTGCAAAAGTCCCATAGCTACATGATTTTCTTCCAAAAACTTTGGCGCCGGCCAGCCCCACATCATGGTTCCCATGGAAAAATACATTAGCACGATCAAAAATCCAAGAGATGCGAACAATCTCTTTTTCAGCACCGGAGTTTCTCTGTCAAGCAAAGCATCTTCTACCGCCGAATTATCCGATCTGTTCTTCTGATCTCCTGCTTTCTTTTCTTCTATTCCGTATCCGGCTTCTTCCACCGCTCTCATAACTTCTCTCGGATCTGCATTTCCTTCCACTCCCATGGAATTGGTCAAAAGACTTACCGAGCAAGACGTAACTCCCGAAACCTGATTGACTGCTTTTTCAACCCTTGCGCTGCAGGCAGCACAACTCATTCCTGTTACTGTATACTGTTTCATCCATTCCCTCCGTTTCTCGCACAATCTCTCTACAAAACACCTGATTATTTCATAAGTTTCCTCAAAAGCTCTGCCAGTTCGTCTATGCTTTCGTCCTTCCCTGCGCGAATATCCTCCGCTACGCATGTATGGAGATGATTGTTCAATAATTCTTTATTGAATCCATTCAAAGCTGAATTGATTGCCGATACCTGAATCATCATATCTGCACAATAAGCATCTTCCTCCAGCATTCTCTGTACTCCGCGAACCTGTCCCTCGATTCTTTTCAAGCGATTCATTAAACTCTTCTTTTGCTGCTCTTCACGTTTTGTCTTTCTGACTGAACATGCGCATGATTTATTTTCTCCCATAATTCCTCCTGTTGTCATTTTATACCAATACCCTTATAGAGTATTTCTCTACAAAAATCGTATACCCAATACGGGTATTTGTCAATAGATTTTTTAAATTCATAACAAAAAAAGAATGTGACCAGCACATTCTTTTTTTCTCTAAATCAGCATTCCAATATGATACACCACAAAGGCCGCAATCCATGCAATGACACATTGTCCAACAACCATACCCGCTGCCCATTTCACGCCTAATTCCCGTTTCACTGATGCAATCGCCGCCACACACGGTGTGTAGAGGAGACAGAATACAAGAAGAGACGCAGCTCCAACTGTTGTAAGACTGCTTTGAAGAATCGCAGTACTTCCGAACAACACTTCCAAAGAAGATACCACACTTTCTTTTGCCAGGAAGCCGGACACCAAAGCAGTCACAACTCTCCAGTCTCCAAAGCCGACCGGAATAAAGATCGGTGCGATCGCACCTGCGATCATTGCAAGAATACTGTTTTGGGAATCTGTTACCATATTCATTCCGGTGTCAAAATTCTGCAAGAACCAAATGACGATCGTTGCAACAAAAATAACGGTAAACGCTCTCTGTAAAAAGTCTTTCGCCTTATCCCAAAGAAGATGTGATACGTTCTTAGCTCCCGGCATACGATAATTCGGAAGCTCCATCACAAATGGAACCGCTTCCCCTTTAAAAGTCGTCTTTTTGAAGATCAATGCCATCAGAATTCCCATCACGATTCCGAACATATACAGGCAAAGCATGACAAGCCCGCCTTTTCCCGGGAAAAATGCTGCCGCAAAGAATCCATAGATTGGAAGTTTTGCACTACAGCTCATAAACGGAGTTAAAAGGATCGTCATCTTACGGTCTCTTTCAGATGGAAGCGTTCTACTTGCCATAACTCCCGGAACAGTACAGCCAAATCCAATCAACATCGGAACGATACTTCTTCCGGATAGTCCAAGTTTTCTTAATAGTTTATCCATAATAAACGCAACTCGCGCCATATAACCGCTGTCTTCCAATATAGAAAGAAAGAAGAATAACGTCACAATAATCGGCAAAAAGCTTAACACGCCTCCGACTCCGCCAAAAATTCCTTCGATCACAAGGGATTGAATTACACTGCTGACTCCTGCTGCCTGCATCATATTGGCAACCTGCTGTGTCAGAAGATCAATTCCATATGCAAGTACATTCTGTAAAAATGCTCCGATCACATTGAAGGTCAGCCAAAATACAATCCCCATAATTCCGATAAATGCCGGAATCCCCGTATATTTTCCGGTTAGAAAACGATCCATCTTCTGACTTCTGATTCGCTCTTTGCTCTCTTTCGGCTTGATCACCGTTTCATTGCATACACTTTCAATGTACTCAAAACGCATCTGTGCAACTGCCGCCGAACGATCCAGCCCGGTTTCTTCCTCCGTCTGCTTGGCGATATCTTCCAGAAGGTTCTTCTCATTCTCTGTCAGTTTCAGTCTCTCGAGAATCTGTTCATCGCCTTCCATAATCTTGCTAGCCGCAAAACGGACCGGAATCTCTGTCGCTTTTGCATGATCTTCAATCAAATGCATCACCGCATGAAGTCCTCGATGAATTCCTTCCTCTTTTTTACAAAAGTCCGTCTCCATCGGGCGTTCCTGATATTTTGCTACATGCACTGCATGACGAACGAGCTCTTCGATCCCCTCTCCTTTGGCTGCTGAAATAGGGATAACCGGAACCCCTAACAGTTCTTCCATCTCATTTACAAGAACCGAGCCGGCGTTCTCACGCAATTCATCCATCATATTAAGCGCCACGACCATCGGAAATCCCAACTCCAAAAGCTGCATCGTCAGATACAGATTTCTCTCAATATTCGTAGCATCTACAATATTGATAATCCCTTTCGGCTTTTCCCGAATCACAAATTCACGCGTTACGATTTCTTCGCTGCTGTATGGAGACATCGAATAAATTCCCGGAAGATCTGTAATCAACGTATTCTCGTATCCGCGGATCACACCATCTTTTCGGTCTACCGTAACACCTGGAAAATTCCCCACATGCTGTTTGGAACCCGTCAATTGATTGAACAATGTTGTTTTCCCACAATTTTGGTTTCCTACCAATGCAAAAGTCAGAGTCACATCATCCGGTAACGGATCTTCTTCCTTCTTATCATGAAAACGTCCACCTTCTCCATAACCCGGGTGGTGTTTCTCCTGTTTCAAACTCTTCTCTTTTTTCTTCTTCACCACAGTTTCATCTACAATAGACTTTTTCGGCTTATGTGGCTCACTAATCTCAATATTTTGGGCATCTTCCAAACGAATCGTTAATTCATAGCCATGGATCTGTAATTCAATCGGATCTCCCATCGGTGCGTATTTTACAACAGTAACTTCTGTTCCTTGTATTAACCCCATATCCAAAAAATGTTGTCGAAGATTTCCACTTCCTCCAACTGCTAATATGGTAGCTGTACTTCCTATTGATAATTCATTTAATTTCATGATTTTCTCCTTAGTTAGACATAACTTACCCAAAACTCATTATATAAAACTCATTTTCAAAAGTCAAGTAACCAGTTCCAGCAAAAAAAAAAATGTACTCTGATTCTGAATATTTCACAGATCAGAAATACATTTCCTTTCACTTGTTTCTTTATCTCGCATTACTTGCAGCAATCTTCACTCTGCTCCACAAATCGCCCATGATTTTTTTCGTATCCTCATTGTACTCGAATACTTCATCATTTTCATTATCCGTTCTCGGAATATACGCTTCGATTCCTTCGTAATCTCCGCCTTCTCCGTAGATATCTTCCATTACTTCCTGATTCGCAGAAGTATATCCAACATAACTAGAGTTATCGTAGGCGCCTTCATACTCGCATGCAAAATTGATAAACGCATGTGCAAGTTCCGGATTCTTTGCATTTTTTGGAATAACCATAGCGTCTGACCAAAGATTTGTTCCATATTCCGGCATAAAGTAGCCCATGTTCTCATTTTCATCCATGACATACGTTGCATCACCGGAATAGATAAGACCAAGCGCTTTTCGTCCTTGCGCCATGTTGTCGATAATTTCATCCGTTACGATTTCTGCATCCATAGTTTGTACACATTGAACAAGCCACTCATACGCTTCTCTTAATTCTTTTTCATCATCAGTATTCATAGAATATCCCAGATCTTTTAATGCCATCATAAAGGAATCTCGTTCAGAATCATAGAGATACACGTCTCCTTTGTATTTCTCATTCAGGAAAATACCAAATCCCTGTTCCTCCAAGTCTTTGACATCCACTTTTGTTTTGTCATATACAATTCCGACCGTCCCCCAAAAATATGGTACAGAATATTCATTCTTCGGATCATACGGAAGACCTTTGACACTGTCTGAAAGTTTGTCAAAACAATCTAACTTGGAGTGATCCAGTTTTTGAAGAAGTTCTTCCTCAATCAACCTCTGGATCATATAATCACTCGGCACAAGAATATCATATGGTTCTCCATTGGCAACTTTGATATACATCTGTTCGTTGGAATCAAAGTTCTCCATAACAACCTTGGCTCCCGTCTCTTTCTCAAAATCGCCGATGATATTTTCGCCTGTATACTCTCCCCAGTTATAGATATGAAGTGTTTGTCCTTCAAACGGACGTTCACTCTTACTTCCGTTCCATCTGACCACTCCAACAACCAATACGAGCACAAATGCTCCTGCCAGCGCCGGGATCCAGCGATTCTTTTGAGCGATCACATCACGTTTTCTCCGTTTTGCCGCAAATACCGGCGCCAGATTAATCGCAAGAAGTACGATTGTAATGATAACAACCATCAGTGTTGATACTGCATTGATACTCGGATTCACTCGTTTGCTCATCGTATAAACAATGATACTCAAGTTTTTCACTCCGCCGCCTGTTACAAAATATGAGATAATAAAATCATCTACAGACATCGTAAATGCAATCAATGCTCCTGACACAATCCCCGGTGTAATCTGTGGTACAATGACTTTGATCAACGCCTGCCACGGTGTACATCCAAGATCCATCGCCGCATCCGCAATATTCGGATCCAACTGTCTGATCTTCGGCATTACCGAAAGCATTACGTACGGAATACAAAAAGCAATATGGGCAAGCAGCATCGTCGCATATCCTTTTTCTACTTTAAACGTAATAAAAAGAAGCATAAATCCAATAGCTGTCACAATCTCCGGATTCATCATCGGAAGGTTGTTGACCTGTTCCATCAAATTCCGTACGATTTTTTTTGATTTACTAAGCCCAATCGCCGCAATAGTTCCGGCTACCGTAGATATCAATGTTGCAAGGATCGCCACGCTAAACGTAGTATATAGCGCTTCCATCATATCCTGTGATTCCAGCATATGCTGATACCACCGAAGAGAGAAGCCAGTAAAATGCGTCAGTGATTTCCCATCATTAAACGAGAAAATAATCATATATAAAATCGGAAGATATAAAAAGATCACCATTAGAATCATCAAAATCTTGCCGAAAGGTCTGTTATTCTTCTTCATGATGATTATTCCTCCTTTCCGCCCTGATTACGAATCTCAACCTTGCGTACCGCCATCATCAGAAGCATCATGATCACCGCCATGATCATAGATATCGCGCTTCCGAAATTCCATTCCCCAACCGTAATGAACTGGTTCTCAATCATATTTCCGATCAAGAAATACTGTCCTCCTCCGAGAAGTTTCGGAATAAAGAAGGAACTTACTGCAGGAAGGAATACTAATGTAATCCCATTGATGACTCCCGGAAGGGATAATGGTAACGTTACTCTTCGGAACGTCTGTACCGGTGTCGCCCCCAAATCCGAACTCGCTTCAAGAAGCGAATTGTCCATCTTACTAAGGGACGTCTGAATCTGAAGGATCATAAACGGCAGAAAGTTGTAGACCATACCGAGGAGAACTGCGCCCTCTGTATATAACAAGTCTTGATTTCCAAGACCAATGAAACTTAAAAGTTTCTGAATAAATCCACCTTCGCTTAACAAACCAATCCACGCATACGTTCTTACAAGCATGTTGATCCACATCGGAATCGTAATACATAAAATCAATGCATTCTGTACTTTTTCCTTACTTCTGGCAATAAAATACGCTGCCGGATATCCAAGAAGGAGACAGATGATGGTTGTCTTTATTGCAATTAGAAGCGAACGCCAAAGTATCAACAAAAAGTCGGAGTCGGTGAAAAACTTGACGTAGTGCTTCAATGTAAAAGAAAATGTCACGATACTGTTTCCCTGATCCATTACAGAATATACCGCAATCAATCCCATCGGGAGAACAAGCATCAGCACCGCCCATACAATATATGGAAGTGCAAGCTGTGAAAATTTCTTCATCTTAATATCCCACCTTAGACATCACATGGATATCTTCTGGGAAGAATGTCAGTCCGACCTCCTGACCTTCTTCTGAATAATCTGTTGTGTGAATCTTAAACTCTCGACCGGTTGTCCAGAAAGTCACCTTATAGACACCTTCTTTTACATCTTCCGGATCGAAATCATAATCTACAGACAGATCCACACTCTGCTCTTCATCGCTCAACTTCCAAGCCTGCGCGTTGGCCCATGTTTTAATATCTGTATCTAACGCCTGCGATTCCTGAATCTCATCTACTGTTTTGAAGAAGTTAAACGCCATGACCGCTTCATTTGCTTTCTCATTCTTCACAACCGGCTGGTCTACCACGAAAATAGTACGTTCAATGCTCGTTCCTTTTGCTGTTGTAAAGATAACCGGATACTGTCCTTCTTCTTCTGAAAGCTCATATTCTACTTTCGCAATGGAGATATACTCGTCGCTGGAAACTTCCCAAGCCTGCGCATTAGATAACGCAATAATTTCCTTATCATCTAAATCCTTAACATCATCAATATCTACATAGAAATCATTGGCGCTGATCTTCTCTGTTCCGTCGTCACTTGCCACATCATGGTTGCGGATAATACGCATGTTAACTGTAACACTCGTACCAGGAACAGTCTCCACCATGATCTCATAATGTACGCCTTTGAAAAGTACGCTTAACACTTCCCCTGTCATCTTTCCATCTTTCACATCTACAATATCGATATCCTCCGGACGAATAACCACATCTACCTTTTCATTCTCTTTGAATCCATAGTCCACACAATCAAACGTAATATCATCGAAACGCACTTTGTAATCGTCTACCATCACACCTGGCAAAATATTACTTTCCCCGATAAAGTTTGCAACAAAACGGTTTGCCGGTTCATTGTAAATATCCTGCGGTGTTCCAATCTGTTGGATTTCTCCACCGTTGATAACTACAATCTTGTCCGACATCGTAAGCGCTTCTTCCTGATCATGAGTTACAAAGATGAAAGTAATCCCAACCTCTTGTTGGATCCGCTTTAATTCATACTGCATTTCTTTACGAAGTTTCAAGTCCAAAGCCGCCAACGGTTCGTCCAAAAGCAACACTTTCGGCTCATTTACAAGCGCTCTTGCAATAGCAACACGCTGCTGTTGACCACCGGAAAGCAGTGTTGTATTTTTATCCTCATATCCTTCCAGACCAATCAGCTTTAACATCTTCATAACTTTTTGGTCAATGATATCCTTACTTACTTTTTTGATTTTTAATCCAAACGCAATATTTTCATAGACACTCAAATGCGGGAACAAAGCATACTTCTGAAATACTGTATTTAGTTCACGCTCATACGGAGGCTTATTATTGATCTCCTCTCCATCAAATACAACCTGTCCTTCATCTGCCTGTAAAAATCCCCCAAGGATTCGTAATAACGTAGTTTTCCCGCAGCCACTCGGCCCCAGTAATGTCACAAATTCATTCTCATAAATATCCAGGTTTACGCCTTTTAAGACAACCTGCCCGTCAAAGCTTTTCACAATATTGCGAAATTCAATCAACTTCTTTTCTTCCATCTCACAGCTCCTCTCCATCATCAAAACATCGGCGGTGTTGTAATCCACAACACTTTCGCCTCTGTATTTCCATGATTGTATAAATAATGACTCTTTTCTCCATCGAGATAAAAAGTCTCTTTCGCTTTCACCTTATACTTCTCGTTCCCTCGCACGATCGTGACCGCGCCCTTGAGGACATACCCAAATTCTTCCCCTTGATAAGAAGACAATACATGACTCTTCTTATGCGGATGAATTGTAAGAAGTATCGGCTCCATCTGATTTTTCTGGGCATTTGGAATCACCCATTCAATCGTATAATCATCTTGTACATCTTCAAAGAAATCCTGCGTGGAAAATACCACTTTACGCTCCGGTTCTTCATGAAAAAACTCAGATAAATTACTTCCTAACACCTCCAGGATATCCTCCAACGTAGCAATACTTGGCGTTGTTAAGTTTCTCTCTACCTGAGACAAAAAACCCTTTGTCAGCTCACTTCTCGATGCCAGATCGCCTAAGGTCAGATCGTTCTTCAAACGAAGTTCCTTAAGCTTTTTTCCGATATCCACAATTCTCCCTTCCTTTCCATCAGTTTGCTAATACTATACTTTTTGTTAAAATTTATCGAACGATTTTATTATACAGAAAACAACAGATTTTTCAAGAGTTTTTATAAATCCTTTTATAATTCCTTATCTGTATCAGTTCCCAATCTTTACCTAAACAAACTAAAAAGGACACGTTCAAAGCCGTGTCCCTATATATTACCCTCATTCCTTTTTCCTAGTTGAAAGACTGCTCTGTTCTTTCGATGATCTCATCCTGTAACGCTTTACTTAAGTTACGGAAGTGATCGCTGTATCCAGCAACACGTACGATCAAGTCTTTGTACTCGTCTGGATGTTTCTGAGCCTGGATCAATGTCTCTCTATCGATAACATTGAACTGGATATGATGTCCATCCATGTTGAAGTAAGATCTTACAAGGTTTGCCATGTTATCCAAACCTTCTTCACCTTTTACAACACTTGGTGTAAATTTCTGGTTCAAAAGTGTTCCACCTGTTCTTAAGTGGTCCATCTTAGAACAAGATTTAATAACTGCTGTTGGTCCATGTGTATCTGCACCCTTCTCTGGAGAAATACCTTCAGATACCGGTTTCTGTGCAAGACGACCATTTGGACTTGCGTTCATAACTTCACCGAAGTATACGTGACATGTTGTTGGAAGCATGTTGATGCGGTATGTTCCACCCTTCATGTTTGGTCTTCCTGTTACAGTCTTTTGGTAGAAGTTGAATACGTCTTTCATGATATCATCTGCGTAATCATCATCGTTACCGTATTTTGGTGTTCTGTTACGAACAAGGTTTGCAATCATATCGTAACCTTCGAAGTTGTGCTCCATTGCCTCGATCAATTCTTCCATTGTGAATTTCTTCTCATCAAATACATTGTATTTGATTGCAGCAAGAGAGTCTGTAATTGTACCGATACCAACACCCTGTAAGTAGTTTGTATTGTATCTTGCTCCACCTGCATTGTAATCTTTTCCTTTTGAAATACAGTCATTTGTAATAACTGAAAGGAATGGTGCAGGCATATATTCTGCGTAAATCTTCTCGATTACGTTACTTCCTTCAATCTTGATATCTACAAGATATTCGATCTGTTTCTTGTATGCGTCAAATAACTCTTCATAGGATTTGAAATCTTTTGCATATCCAAGAGGAAGACCGATCTGTTTCTTACTTACGATATCGTAACCATTGTATAATGTAAGTTCTAAGATTTTTGGTAAGTTGAAGTATCCTGTTAAGATGTATGCTTCGTTACCGAATGCACCTGTCTCAACACAACCACTTGTACCACCACGTCTGGCATCTTCGATTGTCTTACCAGCATTCAAAAGCTCCTGAATGATTGCTTCTGTATTATAGAATGCAGGCTGTCCCCAACCTTTTCTAGAGATTTCACAAGCACGTTTCAAGAATTTCTGCGGTGTCTTCTTACTGATCTGTACGTTTGAACTTGGCTGTAATAACTTCATCTCATCCATACAATCTAAGATTAAGTAACTTACATCATTAACACCGTTCTCACCTTCCGGTGTGATACCACCTGTGTTAAAGTTTGCAAAGTCTGTGTATGTTCCACTTTCTTTTAATGTAACACCAACTTTTGGAGGCGCCGGCTGGTTGTTGAATTTTACCCATAAGCACTCTAATAATTCAAGCGCTTTCTTGTCATCTAAGATACCTTCTTCTGTATCTTTGATGTAGAATGGATTTAAGTGCTGGTCAAAACGTCCTGGGCTGTATGCATCCCATGGGTTTAACTCTGTTGTTACTCCAAGGTGTACGAACCAGTACATCTGGATTGCCTGCCAGAATGTCTTTGGTGCATGAGCCGGTACTACATCACAGTTCTCTGCGATCTGTAATAACTCTGCTTTTCTTGTTTCATCTGTTTCTTTCTCAGCAAGTTCTCTTGCATATGCTGCATATCTTTCACCCAAGATAATGATTGCATCACAACAGATCTCCATGGCATTTAACTGAGATTTTTTGTCAAATGCTTCTTTATCATTTAAGAAATCAAGATTATTTCTTGCTTCAATAATATCATTCTTGTAATCTAAGAAACCTTTTTTGTAGATTTTCTCAGAGCCAACTGTATGTCCGGGTCCTCTCTGCTCCATGAACTCTGTGAAAATACCTGCTGCATATGCGTTCTTCCACTCTTCTGTCATATTTTCAAGAATTTTGTGGCGAATCGAACGTTTCTCCCAGAATGGAATAATCTTCTCTTCCTGTAATTTTAAATCTTCTTCTGTAACACGGAAATAGATCAAATCTCTGGCATTCATGATCTTCATATCTTCTACTGTATGGCAGCAAAGTTCCGGGAAAGATGGAGCAGCCTGTGGGCCGTCACCTTTTTCACCTACGATCAACTCTCCATCATTGATGCAAAGTGTTTTATGCTCCATGAAATATTTGAATGAAAGTGCACGAAGCTCCGGTATGGATACACTTCCTTCATATAACATGTAAGCGTCTGTCTCAAGGTTTGCTCTCTCCATATAAATGTGTGGTTCTGTCTCGAGACTCTGTTTACGAAGTTTTCTGATTCTTTCGTTCATTCCTCTTTCCATTTCACTAACCTCCTATTTTTGTGTTCTGGAATCCATTTTTCTGAAATTTTGTCTGTAAAGCTTCCATATACTCTTTGCTCGGAACATAGAACTTCTCGCCTTTATATTCTTCATCCAGTCGTTCGTATTTGCTGCTTGCAATATCGTGATACGGCAGTAAATTCACTTGAGCAACCGCAATATTTTCTTCTTTTAAATAAGAAAGGATTGCATTCATCTCTTCATCATTATCATTCACTCCACCGATCACAGGGATACGAATATATATCCTCGCGCCGTGATCGCTAATGAACTTTAGATTACTAAGGATCAACTGATTGCTCTGTCCCATATACTTCTTATGTTTCTCATCGTCCATCACCTTCAGGTCATATAAAAATGTATCTACATAAGGAAGCATTTTTTCATAATTCTCTTGCGGAGCATAGCCACAGGTATCCACCGCTATATTAAAACCTTTGCGTTTTAATTTTGTCACCAAATCAATCATAAATTCCATATCCTGTGCCATCGCCTCACCGCCGGACAATGTAACTCCGCCGAAAGACTCTTCATAGAACATGTAATCTTTTTCTACTTCTTCCACCAACTCGCGTACTGTATACTGCGTTCCAACGATCTCTCTCGCATTATTTACACAGAAGTCTACACACTTTCTGCAAGTCTGACATTTACTTCTATCTGTACACTGTTTACAAGCTTCCACATGTACTGCCTGATTCGGGCATACATGCTCACATGCCGTACATCCTGTACATTTCTCCGGATTGATCATAATCTCCGGTAAAAAGCTCTGACTCTCCGGATTATGACACCACCAACAATTCAGATAACATCCTTTGAAAAAAATTGTTGTACGGATACCATCTCCGTCATGCACGGAAAACCTTTGAATATTTACAACATTCGGTATTCTCATGGTTGCCTCCATTTTCATATTCGTGAAATTTTTATCTTCGTTTTTCATTATAACACATTGACATTATTTTGTCATGAAAAAATTAACATAATTCTTCATTTTTTCTCTTATTTCTCTGCAGTCATTTTTTAATTGACTCAACACGCATATTATGATATCATAATGATATCAAATAAATACTATTTTCATTCATTCGGAGGTGTTTTTATGAAAGAAAAGATTTTAAAAGGAAAAAAGAATGGTTTTGCAATGTTAATCCTCTTCCTTTGTTTGTACGCAGGCGCATTACTGCTCACTGTTTTTTCTGCTATTGCAGTCGATCGTAGTCAGGAATTCTGGGGAGTTGCCAGCCCATTATCTATCCTATGTCTCATTTTGGGAATTGTCTGGCTGGCTCTTGGCTGGATTCCTTTTTGCGGGCTGAAAGTCTTAAGACCACAGGAAGCTCTTGTACTTACTCTTTTCGGCAAGTACATCGGAACATTAAAAGAAGAAGGCTTCTACTACGTGAACCCATTCTGTTCCAGCGTCAATCCTGCTTCCAAAACCAAATTAAGTCAAAGCGGAGATGTTAAGACCACTTCTCCGACACAAGCTGCCGCCAATTCTGCTTCTGCTGCAGGTGGAAAGGGTAATCGGATTTCTTTGAAAGTTATGACTTTGAATAACAGTCGTCAGAAAATTAACGATTGTCTCGGTAATCCTGTGGAAATCGGTATTGCTGTTACATGGCGTGTTGTCGATACTGCCAAAGCTGTATTCGACGTAGATAACTATAAGGAGTACTTATCTCTTCAATGCGATAGTGCGTTACGCAATATTGTTCGTCTCTATCCATATGACGTATCCCCAAACGTAGATACAACCGGAGACGGCATTGCCGACGAAGGAAGCCTGCGCGGATCCAGCGAAACTGTAGCCGCAAGAATCAAAGATGAGATACAGGTCAAAGTAGCCGATGCCGGACTGGAGATTTTGGAAGCCCGCATCACCTATCTCGCTTACGCACCTGAAATTGCTGCTGTTATGCTTCAAAGACAACAGGCTTCCGCTATCATCGATGCAAGAAAGATGATCGTAGACGGCGCTGTCGGCATGGTAGAAATGGCTCTGTCTCAACTAAACGAAAAAGGCGTAGTTGAACTTGATGAAGAGCGAAAAGCTGCTATGGTATCTAACTTGCTCGTCGTGCTTTGCGGCAATCACGACACACAACCAATCGTCAATACAGGATCTTTGTACTAATGGCTGACGAAAAGAAAAAGCAAGTTCCACTACGACTATCTCCGAAACTGTACAATGCCATCGCCGCATGGGCAGAAGACGATTTCCGTTCCATCAACGGGCAGATTGAATATCTTCTGACAGAATGTGTCAGACAACGTAAAAAGAACGGAAAGTATGTTTCCGATGAGATCGATGTCCCGCCGGAACTTGATATCCACTAACATTACATAATTATTACGAAACAACGAGGTGAGCATATGGACACTAACGCAGTGATCGGACTACGAATTAAAAATCTACGAAACGGGAAAAAATATACTTTAAAATATGTCAGTGAGAATACCGGTCTTTCCATCGGTTTTCTCTCCCAACTAGAGCGTGGTATGACAAGCATCGCCATCGATTCTTTGGATAAAATCGCCAAACTATTAGATGTTGAACTGTCTTCCTTTTTTAATATGGAAAGCAAAACAAAGGATTGCCACATCGTACGAGGATATGAGCACAAGGCCAGTGTTGTCAATCCGGAGATTATCGAGTACTCTCTCTCCAGCAATATGACTGACTTCGATCTCCTTCCAAGACTTGTAGAAGTTATGCCGGCTCTCGAAAACGAAACAGAGTTAGAACTCTACTCCCATGATGGCGAAGAATTCATCTATATATTAGAAGGAATCCTCACTCTCCAGATTGACGAAGAAGTCTTTTCTCTCTATCCTGGAGACTCCGCACACGTTCATTCCAATGTGAAACACAATTGGAAAAACGATTCCAATCATATTGTACGGTTCCTAACTGTACATACACCAAATCCGTTCAAACATTAGCTCTTCGTGAAAAGTGCTGAAAAACCAGAAATTATTGTACAATTTCTCACTTCTATGCTATAATAAGGGTAGTTTAGAATCGCAAATCGAAACGGAGGCATTTGTATGGGATTTTTAGTGTGTATCGTAGGAATCAGCATCATCGCTGCAATCGTTGCTGCAACGGTTTCTTCATTTACAGGAGCCCTGATCGGAGCAGAAGAGTTTGATGATGAGGATTAAGAACTACTAATAAAGAAGAGATGTGATTGTATCACATCTCTTTTTCATATTCAAATGGAAGGAGACTATTTCTATGAATGACACTTCAAAAGAGCTATTGCAGCACAAGCTGTCCATGAAGCAGGTAGGCGTACTCAGTCTTTTGATCGTACTCGCCGCCCAAGTAAACCTGGACGTTTTTACCAATAACTTTCTTGTATCCATCGGTATCTTGATGTTTCCCATCTTTGTATATCTGTTTGGAGAAATACCGCTCATACCGATCACCTTACTATCCGGAGCCGGTGTGTTTTTATCCCGTATCTTGATCTATGGGATTCAATCCGGATTCCATATAGAAAATGCATGCAATCATTTTCCTGAAGTATTTTTTTATCTAACATACGGGATGGGATCCTATCTCTACTTCAAACGACATGACTACAAGCTACAAGGAAAATGCTGGCCGATCGTTCTTCTTATCATGGACTACGGCGCCAATTTAGTTGAGCTTTTCCTTCGTCTTAAGATCGATGCCTTTGCTTTACAGATGCAGGTAAACATCATGCTTGTTGCTTTTGTGCGAACACTGATCCTATGGGCAGTCATTCGAGGACTTGGTCATTACAAATTCACACTGCTGAACCAAGAGCACGCCAACCGTTATCAACGACTCATTCTCCTCATCTCCAAATTAAACGGAGAAGTCATTTGGATGAAAAAAAATACAGCTCTGATCGAAGAAACGATGGCGCGCTCCTACAAGCTCTTCTCTGCAATACAAGAAGCTGAAATTGATCCGGTCTTATCCCAAGACGCCCTTACCGTTGCAAAAGATATCCACGAGATCAAGAAAGAATACTTGCTGATTCTCCGAGGGATCTCTGAGGCATTGGACTTGAATCTCCAAGACGGCGGCATGACCTTAACTGACATTTTGGTACTATTGGAAGATACGTTAACCGCTGCCGCTCACGAGAAAGGAAAAGAACTCACCTTCGAAAAAGAATTCAGCAACGACATTTTTACCGACAAGCATTACTTTCTTCTCTCCATCTTCCGCAATCTCTTCACGAATGCCTTAGAGGCGAGCGAGGAAGAAAATGTCACTCTTACTTTTACACAAAAAGAAGACGGAGAAGATTATACCTTTATCATTCAAGACAACGGACCTGGAATTCCTGCAGAGAACCTACCTCTCATTTTTATGCCCGGTTTCTCTACGAAGATTAATTTCAATACCGGAGAAGTAAACCGCGGGCTCGGATTGAACCTTGTAAAAGATATCATTGAAAATCAATTTCACGGAAGAATCTACGCAGAATCCGCCCCTGGAAATACTGCATTCTACATCCGTATTCCAAAAACAGAACTGGAGGTATCCTAATGAAATTCTATTTGATCGATGATGACCAAAACATTTTAAACATCTTAAAATTAATCATCAAAAACCGTAACCTTGGCGAAATCTGTGGCACAAGTCTCAATCCTGCTGATGCGTTAGAAGACTTAAAATACATTCAGCCCGACATCGTTATTGTAGACCTTCTTATGCCAATCATGGACGGAATCAGTTTTGTAAAAAAAGCGGCGCCCCTTTATCCAAATATCGCATTTATCATGCTCTCCCAAGTGGCCGCTAAAGACATGATCTCCTCCGCTTATGAAAGCGGCATTGAGTTTTTCATCCAAAAACCGATCAACAGTATCGAAGTAGAAAACGTAATCCGCAACGTTTCTCAAAAACTCTCCATGCAACGTGCGATTGGAGAAATGCAAAACCTGTTCCTCAATCAAATGGAACAACTCAATCCACAAAACGGACAAAATGAAGATGCCAAGAATTTTCATATTGAGAAAACACAAGATATCCTGCAAAAGCTGGGAGTCATCGGAGAAATCGGAAGCAAAGATATTATTAATATTGTCGACTATATGATCACTCACCGTGATACTGTTGCAGACGCTACGCTTACCGAACTTTGCAGCCATTTCAGCGACAACCCCAAATCCATGGAACAGCGTATCCGAAGAACCGCCAACACCGCCATGGTGAACCTTGCCAATCTCGGAATTGAAGACTACTCCAACGATACCTTTATCGAATACTCCAACACCCTTTTCAACTTTGAACAGGTAAGGAGAGAGATGGATTATATCCGAGGCAAAATCGACAAGGGTGGAAATGTCAAGATCCGAAACTTCCTCAACGCCCTTGTTTCCTACTGCTACAAGTAATTTGTGCACTTTTAACAAAAATAAAAAAACATTGTTTCAAAAATGACACGGTTTGAAACTTTTTGAAACTTTATATTTATAGTCTCCTTATCAAGTAAATCACCTGTAACAACTCTCAATCGCACCCGATTCGGAGCGAAACAGGCATTCATAAAGGATAAGGAGATTATTTTATGTTCACAATTATTTCAGGAGTAGGATTATTGTTACTGACACTCGCCGGATTTTCACTTTTCAGTATGAAAGCGCCAAAAGGTTCTGAGGCAATGTCCGGTATGGCAAACGCAGCGATCGCATCATTCTTGATCGAAGCCGTACACAAATACATCACAGGAGATTTATTCAACCTTGAATTCTTCCAGACACTCGGTTCTACAAGCGGAAGCCTTGGCGGTGTTGCTGCAGCAATCTCTGTACCACTCGCCATGGGAGCAAATCCAGTACTTGCAGTAGTAGCCGGTGTTGCAGTTGGAGGATACGGGATTCTTCCTGGATTCATCGCAGGATATGCCGTTGGTCTTATCGCTCCTGTATTAGAAAGAAAACTTCCAGAAGGCTTAAACATCATTGCAGGCGCTCTTATGATCGCCCCACTTGCAAGAATCATCACAATCTTAGTAGACCCAGCAGTTAATGCAACACTTGTAAAAATCGGCGGAACTATTTCTGCAGCAGCAGATCAGTCTCCAATCGTTATGGGATTCTTACTCGGTGGTATCATGAAAATGATCTGTACTTCACCACTTAGCTCTATGGCTCTTACAGCAATGCTTGGACTCAACGGACTCGCAATGGGAATCGCAGCAATCGCATGTGTAGGCGGATCTTTCACAAACGGTATCATCTTCCACCGCATGGGATTCGGCGACAGAAGTAACGTAATCGCAGTTATGCTTGAACCATTAACACAGGCAAATATTATTACAAAACATCCGATTCCGATCTACGGATCGAACTTCTTCGGAGGCGGACTTGCCGGAATCGCAGCCGCTGCATTCGGAATCATCAACAATGCACCTGGTACAGCATCTCCAATCCCAGGACTTCTCGCACCATTTGCATTCAACTCACCACTTAACGTAATCGGCGCACTTGTATTTGCAGTAGCTGGCGGCTGTATCGCAGGACTTGTAGGAAGCGTTGTATTCAAGAAATTAATGTCCAAAGAAAAGGCAGAAACAAAAGAAGTGATCGGAAACATACAATTCGAATAATCCTTCAGACAAAATAATCCCCCGACTTCCAGATGGTAATAATCTGGAAGTCGAGGGATTTCATTTTATTCTCTTATGAATCTTTCTCTTCGCGTTATGAAAAGCGCAGGATATATTTTCTTTTTTCAAATTGATTTATAGCGTTGGCTTTACGCTTACCTTTTGAGCGTTTACATGACTAAACTTACACTAACAAAATTAGTATCATGCTCAGCCCACAACACAATAATGGAGCGGTATTTATAAAATCTCGCTCCATTATTGACATAGAACAAAAATTCATTTTAAAAAACGTATGTATCACCAAACGTTATTTCACCGTTAAAGTGAATGTCTCAATATTAGATACATTTCCATGGCGATCTGTTGCATAATATTTCATAGTATACGTTCCGACTTTTTTACTACTGTATTTTCCATCAATATGAATATGCTTATACAACTCTTCTCTACTATCCGAATCATCCACGATGTTTTCCACATAAGATAAGGCATCAAAAGAATCGCCTTTTTTTATTGTTGCTTCATTGGCTGTTAAACGAATTGCCGGAGACTTCCCGTTCGGAACAAGTTCACCTTTATCAGAATCTTGTTGTTTATTCTGATCTATCGTTTCTTCTGCAGCATCCTCTTTGCTTTCTTTATCTTTAGTTTCAGATTTTTCTTGTTCTTTTTGAGAATCAATCTTATATTTTACTGTACGCTTTGCAGTAGCCACATTGTTACTAGAATCCATTACTCCATAGATTACAACTGCATGCTGTCCATCTGTAGTTTCAATTACCCTATCAACAAACACTTTCTCACTAATATTTTTGTCCTTATTATCTTTCGCTTTTACATCTTCCAGCAAACTATCAAAACTATCCTCTGCCTGATACGTCAGTTCGTTTTCGCCAAACGTAATAACAGGAGCCTCTCTATCCTGTCTACCTAACGCAAATACCGATATACCAAGTAACACCACACCTGCTACCGCAAGCATGCCTGTCACTACTTTCCCTTCCATCCTCTTTCTCCTTGTATTTTACTGATTTTCTCCATAATGACCATAGTATTTTCCGTAATACTTATTTGACTTCATATCAACCTTATTTAACACAACGCCCAAAATTTTACAGCCGGCCTTATCAAGCTGTTCTTTTACAGTTCTTGCAAACTTATAACTAATCATGCCCGCAGAAATCACAAGAATTGCAGCGTCACAATTTTTTGATACAATAGCACTATCAATTACACTCCCTAACGGTGGTGTATCAATAATAACATAATCATATACTTTTCGAACGCTCATAATAAACGAAGCAAAACGCTTACTTCCTAAAAGTTCTGCCGGGTTCGGAGGAACCGGTCCAGCAAAAATTGTATAAAGCCCTGCCTGTTCCGTCTTACACAAAACTTCATTCAATTCCGCCTGTCCAGAAAGGAAATGGCTCAACCCTTTCAAATCCTGCATTACTCTGTGTCTTCCGATCAATACAGACTTTCTCAAATCAGCATCCACAAACAACACACTTTTTCCGGCTTCCGCAAGAGACTTTGCCAACATCAACGATACTGTCGACTTTCCTTCATTCGGAGTACAACTTGTGATAGCAATCACTTTGTTCTCCACACCTGAAAATTCAATATTCGTACGAAGGGATTTATATGCCTCATTGCTTCTATAATCGTCATCACTCAAATTTAATTTAATTTCTACCATTTTTAATCCCTCCTATCGTCTCTTTTTCTTTGCCTTAGAAGCTACTTTTCTTGCCGCACTTTTGGCTTTTTTACTCTTCTTAGCTCCTTCTTTCAGTGGAAGTGATGCAAGCACATTTAATTCCAAGTAACGTTCCACATCATCCGGTGTCTTAATCGTATCATCAAGAATGAAAAATAACACCGTGATTCCTATCGCGATAACTACCCCAAGAATCGCCCCCAATAATGTATTCTTCATTGTGTTTGGAGATGCTTTTTGAGTTGGAAGATTCGCCTCTTCCACTGTATTTACCGCATCGATATCCATTACATTCTTAATCTGTATACCCGCCGCCTCTCTAACAGCGTCTGCAATTTCTTTTGCACGCTTCGGATCTTCATTGCGAACGATAATACTTATCATACGTGTTTCAGCCGGTGTTGCAACTGTAATAGAATTTGCTAATTGTTCTACCGTCATATCCAAATTCAGAACTGCAATTACTTCTTCAAGTACCGGACGACTCTTCACCATCTCAATATAGTCTTTTGTAAGAAGCGTACCTGTCTGTAAGTCGCTGGATGTTACTGTATTTTCATTTTGCTTTGTAATAACAAAAATTTTTGTAACCGAATCATACTGAGGAGTTATCAGTAACTTTGTTCCTGCAAACGCAGCAAGCGCAAACACAATTCCCGCTAAAATAATAATGTGTGCTTTACTCCAAAGAACTGATAAAAGCTCTCCAATATCAATCGTAATTTCATCTTGTTCGAAATTATTATTTTTTCCCATGATTTCCCTCTCAAACTTTCACTATTAAATCACTTTGTTCTTCAATACTTTCAGACCATTCGTCCTGAATATTTCTTTTGCATAGTTTTCGCCATATTTCTTTTCCACATAATCCGCACATTTCTTCATCATAGGACTTCTACTTCCCGAACTATGCGCATCTGTTCCCACAAAATGTACAAGTTGTCTTTCCAAAAGTTCCTTAACAAACTTCTTTGTAGTTCTTCCACTACTTCCAATAATACTTCCGGCATTTACCTGTACATAAATTCCCATCTCAATTAAATATTCCACTTCATCAATACAATCATGAAAACAACTGTACCTTTCAATATGCGCAATAATCGGATGAAACCCTTTCATTTGTACTTGCTGTAACGCCTGCTGAATATAACGGAATTCATCATTGGGCGAAAATTCTATTAACACATACTCCGATTTTCCCATCGTCTGCACTTTTCGATGCTCTAATTTTGTAAGAACATCTTGGCTAAAATAAATCTCCATTCCCGGCATCACATAAAATTTATCATCGATTTCCTGCGCCATTTTCCGCACTTTAGAAAGCGCTCTTCTATACTGACCAGGAGTACACATTCCTCTCCGCTCATGATGATGCGGTGTAGCTACAATAACCCGAATCCCTTCATCATACGCCATACGAAGCATCTGATAGGCTTCTCCTTCATTCTTCGCACCGTCATCTATCTCCGGAAGAATGTGACAATGCATATCTACTAAATTATTCATGGAACTCTCCTTCGACTATCTTACGACCGTTTCTCCATTTATCACTTGGTTCATCTTCGTACTGATCTCAGATACTGACACCATATTCGGCTGCATCACATATAATATCTGTCTTCCTGACGAGAAACAAGCTTGTTTGTCACCCGTTCCCACCGCATTTGCAGATACGATATTCCATGTGCTTCCTTCGTTCAACTGCATCTTAATCAACTCGGATATCTCATCCTTCGTCATATTCGTTTCAAAACTATCACTAACACTTGCCAATAATGAATTTGCATTTGTCAAAATTGTCGGAGACATCGCCTTCTGAAGGATCGCCGTAATCACAGCTTCTTGGTTCTTTCCTCGCTGATTATCTCCTGCCGAGAAACTATAACGCTCTCTAGAAAACGCAAGCGCCTGTTCACCATTCAAATGATTCAATCCTTTTTCAAATGAATAATTACCGGTACTAAATGCAAATTCTGAATTCACATCCACACCACCAAGCACATCAATAATCTTGATCAAAGAACTAAAGTTTACTCGCGCATAGTAATTAATATCAATTCCGTATAATGCCTCTAATGTATCCATGGATTTATCAACACCATATATACCAGCATGTGTCAACTTGTCCTTTTGACCACCGGATATTCCCGGAATCTCCACATAGTAATCACGCGGAGTTGTAGATAACAAGATCTGTTTTGTCTTTGGATTAACTGTCATAATAATGTTCACATCACTTCGACTGTTTGTCGAAATCGGTCCATAGACATCAATTCCACTAATATAAACATTAAATGGCTTCTGAACGGTTTTCTCCTCCGTTTTCAGCTCTGTATCGATTCCATACTGATACAAAATACGAATCTTAGATTCATATCCTTCAATCGTATCACCAATCATCGCATTGAAGGCTTCATTATAAATTGCTGCTTGAATCTCTCCATCCAGCAATGCTTGCGCTAACTCTTCAATCGTCTCATACTTTGTCATAGACGGTGAATTTCCTAATGTTGTATTTACCTTATCAAGCATTAGATTTGTATTATTTTGATCTACTGTTGTCTGATATCCAAATTTATAATCTTTTGCCTCCAAAAGATTCTCTGAATTATCCTCTTTCTTCACAACAACAACCATATTATCCGTCTTATATGTTGCTCCGCCTACTTGCTCCATTGCTGAACTCATCTGCGTCGTATAATATGCTCCCATTCCAAATATCAAACTAAAACCAACGCTCAACACAATTCCGATTACTACACAACTTTTCTTGTTCGTAAAAGGCAAACCAAAACAAATACCAAATCCTACAAGTAAAAAAACACCGATCAATATAAGATATTTTCCCGGAACAATCCCTGTATTCCACAAAAATCCGTAAAAAATGGCTGATATTGCTAATTCAATTACTGCAAATATCTTTCCTGATACGCTCCACTTCTTCATGTCTGATCGATGCTTACGATGTCTATGGTGTCTTGAGCTACTTGAACTTCCTTTTTTCTCATTTGTTCCCATCTATACACCTCTTTTATCTAATTTGTCGTGTCATTCTGCCTTTTATGCATAGTAAAGCAGAATACTATAGTATTCTAACACCTTTATTACTCCTTGTAAATATGGCATTCCTCTTGAGTTTCCGCAAAATGTAATTTAAATATAAATGACTTCTCCTAAAGCACCA
>URRQ01000023.1 GCA_900550235.1 uncultured Lachnospiraceae bacterium | reverse complement strand
TCGGTAAAGCAGTAACGACAGTTGCAAGAGCTAAGAAGCCCGTACACAATCGTTTCAATGTCTTTTTCATAAATCTAATGCTCCTTTCATTTTTGGTAAAAAAATAGACGCTCATTTCTGAACGTCTTACATTGAAAAGGGATACTTTTTTACAAGTACCCCTCAAATTCAATATTTACTTTATTGTGTTCCCACACTCTATATCAACAACTACCGAAACATTGATATAGTTTTTTATCTCTTTATTTCTGATTTTATCGCCCTCGCTTGTAAAGACGATATGCTTGAAAAAGTGCCTAAAGTTAAGGATTTCTACATAGTTCGTCTTTGTATCAACACACAAGTCTCCACATGGACCGTCATCGGGAATTGATCAACCGCCCTCACTTTCTTAATCTCATACCCGTTTTCACATAAAATCTTTAAGTCTCTCGCAAGTGTCGCCGAATCACAGCTTACATATACGATCTTCTCCGGCTCCATATCCACCATCGTACGAAGAAGCGATTCCTCACAGCCTTTTCTCGGCGGATCTACAACGATCACATCTGCATGCGCTTTTTCCCCATACTCTTTTTCATAATCCACATAATATGCCGGCAATACTTCTTCTGCCTTCCCCACAAAAAATTCTGCATTCTCAATACCATTAATCTTCGCGTTGTTTTTGGCATCTTCAATCGCTTGCGGAATAATCTCTACTCCGTAGACCTGTTTCGCTTTCTGTGCAAGGAATAGTGAAATCGTACCAATTCCACAGTACAGATCCCACACCGTTTCTTCACCTTTCAAATCCGCATAATCCAAAGCAAGGCCATATAACTTTTCTGTCTGAACCGGATTTACTTGATAGAACGAAAGCGGGGATATCTGATATTTTACATTTCCGATATAATCTGTAATATATTCCTGCCCCCAAAGTACCTTAATCTCTCTGCCTAGAATTACATTCGTCCGTTCCTTATTTACGTTTAACGTAATACTTGTCATTCCCGGAATCTCAACCAAATTATCCACAAGTTTTTCGCTGTGTGGAATCTTATCCCCATTAATCACAAGACATACCATTATTTCTCCTGTTTTAAATCCATAACGGATCAACGCATGACGAAGCAAACCTTCCCCTGTCTCCTCATTGTAGGCTGTTACATGATACGAATTCATGAACTCCACAATCAGCTCCAAAATCTGTTTATTCTGTTTTACGCCAAGCGCACACTCTGTGTTCGGAATAATCTGGTGTGTACGCCCCGCATAAAATCCGGTGATAATATTCCCTTCCTTATCTGTTCCAAATGGAAACTGTGCTTTATTACGATAATAAAATGGATTCTCCATACCACATATCGGTTCCATCACTTCTTCTATCAGCTCTGGGGAAAAACCACCGATACGCTCCAGATTTCCACGCACTTTCTTCTCCTTGAACTCCAACTGCTTCTCATAAGAAAGCTCTTGAATCTGACAACCGCCACATTGCCTTGCTACCGGACATTTCGGTGCCACTCGATCCGGAGAAGGTTCCAAGATTTTCATCATACGTGCATACGCATAATTCTTCTTCGCCTTTGTAATCTTCGCTTCAATTCGATCTCCGATTACTGCATCTTTTACAAACAATGCATATCCATCAACTTTCCCGATACCTTCGCCATTTACCCCTATATCTTCTATTGTAATTTCTACGATTTCATTCTTCTTCATACGCACTCCTTCAATCCGGGACACCCCTTTTCGCAAAAAGGGACACACCAAAAGTTAATTTGGGACGTAGCATTTTTACATTTTACTACGTCCCCAATGAAATTAAATACTCGTTTTTCTTAAGTTTGATTCAAACAATTTGTTGTATCCCAACCATTCTGTTCCTTCTTTATCTTTGAAAATCTCAATCAAAGTCTGCATCTTTGCATCTGTATTATCCGCAAAATTCAACGCAAATGCTTCTGCAAGTGCAGGTTTTTTCGGAGAACCATACTCCAACTCCCCGTGATGAGCTAAAATGCAATGCTTCAATTCACTTGCCAGTTTCTCAGGGAATCCTTCAATCGTACGAATCGCATCATTGATCATTTCTACGCCAATAATAATGTGCCCTAAGAGTTGTCCTTCATCTGTATAATCATTTTCCGGGAAAGCGGAAAGCTCTTTTGTTTTTCCGATATCATGGAAAATAGCAGCTGTGTAAAGCAGATCTTTACTTAAAATCGGATAGGCACTTACATAGTATTCACATAGTTTTACAATGCTAAGTGTATGTTCTAAAAGTCCGCCTGCAAATCCATGATGTACAGATTTTGCTGCGGAATGGCTTTTGAATCGTTTGATAAACTCCTTATCCTTCACAAAATAATATTCCAAAAGCTTTCGAAGATAAACATTCGTCACCTGACCGGCATAACCGATCAGCTCCTGATACATTTCATCTACATTTTTTTCACTCGTTGGCATATAGTCTGCTGCAACATATTCATCTTCATACGCTTTACGAATTTGTCGAATATTTAACTGCAGTGCTCCGTTGTAGCTAATGACTTCTCCAAACACTTCGATAAAGTCCATTTCTTCATAATCTGCAATTCCATTGGAATTAGGGTCCCAGACTTTCCCGTCTAATGTACCTGTCTTATCCTGAAGTAACAGATTATCATATGGTTTCCCATTTCTTGTCTCTGCTGACCGTTTCATTTTGCATAAATAAATATCTCTTACTGTATCGCCTTCATGTAATGTCTTAATATATCTCATATGTATCCTCTTTCTACCTTCTTTTTATTCTCTGCTTCCGATCGTCACCTTAAAATCAATCTCTACGTACCCATCGTTCCCTTTTCGTTTACCGTGAAGGGTTACAACTTCGCCCGTTTTATATTGAATGACAGAATTTTGATATGCATTCAATGTTGTAACCTTGGCTTTTCCAATACTTGTGATCACATCGCCGGATTGAATTCCTGCTGCCATCGCCGGAGATTCTGCTTCTACAGTTCTCACATAAACTCCCCTCGGAATTCCTTGCTCTTTTTCAATTGTTTCTGTCACATCTGTTCCATATATTCCAATGTATGGAACACTTTTATTGTTTGAAAGAAGCTCGATCGTTGCTTTCAAGTCTGAAATTGCCAAAGCATTTGTCACTTGAATATGTTCACCACTCGCAATCCTGTTTTGGATCAATCCAATCATCTCTCCGGATGTATTGAGCAATACGCCTGTTCCGTTTTCATCTCCCGGTATATCCGTAAGGATCAACCTATAATCTCCATCTGCCGGAGAGATCCGTTTCTGAACGGAACTGACAACGCCATATCCATAACCGCCTGCATATCCAAATGGTTTGCCTAATGCGATCACAAGTTCTCCTCTCCGTGTTAGATTAGAATTTCCAAGAACTATCGGTCTTACATAATTTAAAGTCCCACTTTTCATCACAGATTTATTGATGCCAAATATAGCAATCCCCAAATTCTTATCTTGTTTTTGCAACTGCACATCATATATATTATTTTCATCAAAAGTAACTGTAAAGTTCTCGGAACCCTCAACAATAGAATTATCTGCAAGAATCAACAGCTGCACCCCTGTATCGGCAATCACAATTCCTGACACACTGTTTACCGTATCAAAGTTCTCTCGAATCCAGCCTTCATCTCCATGAATCCCTTTGATTTCCACGACACTATGTCCTGCTTCCCTAGCCACTTCATACAGTGCATTCTGCATCTGTTCCATACTCTCTACCGTAAATTCCGGTATCACTACTTCCTTCTCTTCCTCAGATTCCGTTTCTTCTTCCTCATCTTTTGGAATCGTTACTTTTTCCGGATTCTTTTGAAAAGTTTCTTCCGCCCATGGTTTGAGCGCAAAAAAACCGATACAAGCCATAATTCCGAAAATGGCGCCATAGACAGCGATTCGACCAAGATGGCTTGCAATCATTTTCCCTGTAACAGGTTCTCTTTTTATTGTTTCTTGAAGAAAAGCATATTCTTCTTTATTCTCCTGCTTTTCTTTCCCATATTCTTTCGGATCTTTGCTGGATTCCATGGCATTTCTTCTCCTTACTCATCCTTTTTATAGTATACATGATTGCTCTTCATTGTTCAATATTTTCCTTTTCATTCCCGCTCAAATAGGATAAAATATAGCTAGTGAGTATGCGTAAAACATCCCTTCTCACAAAATTCAGAATCATAAAATCAGGTGGTACTATGAACGAAAAAACATTAACCAAATTAGAATATAATAAGATCATTGAATTATTAACCGATCAGGCTTCTTCGCCTGCCGGCAAACAAAAATGCAGAACTCTCGTTCCTATGTTTGATCTTCACGAATTGAATCTTGCACAGGAACAAACATCTGCTGCTTTTACACGGATCGTCAAAAAAGGACGTTTGTCCTTCAGCGGTTGCTATCCAATAGAGGATTCTTTGATGCGCTTGGAGGTAGGGGCTGCCTTAACCTGCGGAGAACTTTTAAAAATCAGTAAACTCCTGCAAGTTACAAGCCGCGCAAAATCCTATGGCCGCCACGATACTGTCGATGAATTAGAAGATTGCCTAGATGCATTTTTCAACCAGCTGGAACCTCTTACTTCCTTGACAAATGAGATTTCACGTTGCATCATCGATGAAGACGAGATTGCAGACGATGCCAGCAGTACACTAAAAAATATCCGTCGAAATATTATGGCTACCAATGACAAAGTGCATTCTACTCTGACTTCACTTGTCAACGGTTCTTTAAAATCTTATCTTCAAGATGCTTTGATCACCATGAGAGGAGATCGATATTGTCTTCCGGTCAAAGCAGAATACCGTAGTCAGGTTCCGGGAATGATCCACGACCAGTCCTCTACAGGGTCTACCTTGTTTATCGAGCCGATGTCTGTTGTAAAATTAAACAATGATTTGAAAGAATTGTACGGAAAAGAACAAGAAGAAATTCAAGTGATCCTGGCACACTTAAGTGAAGAAGCCGCCGGATACATTTCCGAACTTCGCGGTAACTATCGGATACTGACCGAACTGGACTTTATCTTTGCCAAAGGTTCACTTGCGCTTTCCATGCATGCAAGCAAGCCTATCTTCAATAAAAACGGCTATATTCATATCCGCGAGGGACGTCATCCGCTTCTTGATAAGAAAAAAGTCGTTCCGATCACCTTAACTCTAGGCGGAGATTTTGACCTTCTTATCGTAACCGGACCAAATACCGGAGGAAAAACCGTATCCTTAAAAACAGTTGGTCTTTTCACATTGATGGGGCAGTCAGGTCTTCACATTCCTGCTTTGGATCGTTCGGAACTTGCTGTTTTTGAAAATGTATTTGCAGATATCGGGGACGAGCAAAGTATCGAGCAGAGCCTCAGTACGTTCTCTTCCCATATGACAAATATTGTATCCTTTTTGAAAGATGTCAACGAACACTCGCTCGTTCTATTCGACGAACTCGGAGCCGGAACAGACCCGACAGAAGGAGCTGCGCTTGCTATTGCGATTCTTTCTTACTTGCATGAACGAGGCATTCGTACCATGGCAACAACCCATTACAGCGAATTAAAAGTATTCGCGCTTTCAGAACCGGGAGTGGAAAACGCTTGTTGTGAGTTCGATGTAGAAACACTACGTCCAACCTATCGTCTTCTTCTCGGTATTCCGGGAAAAAGTAATGCCTTTGCAATTTCAAGCAAACTTGGACTCCCGGACTACATCATCGAAAAAGCGAAAGAACAACTTTCCGAGCACGAAGAATCTTTTGAAGACCTTCTAACAGATTTGGAAGACAGTCGTAGAACAATTGAAAAAGAACATGCAGAAATTGCTTCTTACAAAAGAGAAATTGAGCAATTAAAAAATAAATTAGAGAAAAAACAACATCGATTAGACGAGCAAAAAGAACGTATCATTCGGGAGGCAAACGACAAAGCGAACTCCATTCTTCGGGAAGCAAAAGAATTTGCCGACGAAACGATGAAAAACTTCCGAAAATTCGGCAAAGAAAATATCTCTGCCGCAGATATGGAGCGTGAGCGTGAACGAATCCGTCAGCAGATTGCCAAAACACAAAACAGTTCTAAAATTGAAGTTCAAAAACCTAAGAAAACATACAAACCTAGTGACTTCAAACTTGGAGAATCTGTAAAAGTACTGAGCATGAATCTGACCGGAACTGTGAACTCACTTCCAGATGCAAAAGGAAATCTTTTTGTACAAATGGGAATTCTCAGATCGCAGGTTCACATCTCCGATTTGGAAATCATTGAAGAACCTATGTCCATCACCGCTAAACAAATGCGACGTACTTCCAGCGGGAAAATGAAGATGGGTAAATCGATGCATATCAGTCCTGAGATTAATCTTCTCGGTAAAACTGTTGATGAAGCGATCGCTGAACTCGACAAATATTTAGATGACGCTTACCTTGCTCATTTAAGTCCGGTCCGCATTGTACACGGAAAAGGAACCGGCGCATTGCGTCAAGGTGTGCACAACTATTTGAAACGCCAAAAACATGTAAAATCTTTCCGACTCGGAGCATTCGGCGAAGGGGATGCCGGTGTGACAATTGTAGAATTTAAGTAACCACACATACAAGGAGGTAACTATGGTAACAAAACAGAAAATACTAATCGTAGACGATGATGAGAATATCGCAGAACTCATCTCGCTTTATCTTACGAAAGAATGTTTTGACACAATGATGGTACACGATGGAGAAGATGCTCTCGCTGCCTTCGACACCTATCACCCAAACTTGATTCTTTTGGATTTGATGCTTCCGGGGATTGATGGATACCAAGTTTGTCGAGAAATCCGTGCCAAATCCAATACGCCGATTATTATGCTTTCCGCAAAAGGAGAAGTCTTTGACAAAGTTCTTGGTTTGGAGTTGGGCGCTGACGACTATATTTTAAAACCATTCGATCCAAAAGAAATGGTTGCCCGCGTCCGTGCGGTTTTAAGACGATATCAGCCTACAAAATCAGAAGTTCCTACTGCTGACAAAGGTAAGTATGTTTCTTATCCGGGAATCGAAATCAGTCTGACCAATTATTCCGTTACAGTAGATGAGATGCCTGTGGAGATGCCACCGAAAGAATTGGAGCTCCTATATTTCCTCGCTTCTTCCCCAAATCAGGTTTTTACACGCGAGCAGCTTCTCGATCAGATATGGGGATACGAGTACGTAGGCGATACCCGTACTGTAGACGTACACATTAAACGTCTTCGTGAAAAAATCAAAGATCACCCTACATGGCGACTTAGCACAGTTTGGGGAATTGGATATAAATTCGAGGTAAAATAGCATGCGCAGTACTCTCTACTTGAAATTTACATTTATCTATATTATTTTCGGATTCCTAAGTATTTTTACCATTGCTACATTAGGCTCCGAACTTGTCACAAGCAGATTGGAGAGAAATACCGGCGCCGAGCTCTATAAAGAAGCGAATCTTATTGCCACGGACTATTTGCCCGGATATTTTACAGAAGCGCTGTCTGCTTCTGACGTACAAGTACAATTAAGTGGAATGCAAACCTATTTGGATGCTGATATTTGGTTTACAGATGAAAATGGGGAAATGATACGAAGCTCTCAAAGGCAATCTTCTAATTCTTCTCCTTTAAAGATTGAAGATTTTAACCCTGCCGAGGCAGGCGGGTCTCAATATCTTTTTGGAACTTATCATGATTATTTCCCCGAAAAGATGATTACGGTCCTTGCACCCGTAACCGAAGGATTCCTTACAAGAGGCTATCTCTTGATCCACAAACCATACGAAGATCTTGCGGATATACATCATCACATTATGCTGATTACCTATATCGTTTTTCTTGTAATTTATCTTCTGTCCTTTTCTATCTTGTTGGGTGTACACTACTTTGTATACCGCCCACTTCGGAAAATTACAGAAGCCGCCAAGCAATACGCATCCGGTAATCTGGAGCACGAAATTCACATCAACACCGAAGATGAAATCGGATATTTATCCGCTTCTTTGAATTATATGTCCAGCCAAATACGAGATATGAATGACTATCAAAAGAAATTCATTGCCAACGTATCTCATGACTTTCGTTCTCCTTTGACTTCAATCAAAGGATATGTAAATGCGATGGCTGACGGAACAATTCCTACGGAGCTGTATGATAAATACTTAAAAATCATCCTTTTTGAAACAGAACGACTTACTGATTTGACTCAAGATCTTCTAACTTTAAACGAATTTGATACGAAAGAATTACTTCTTGATAAAAGTGGTTTTGATATTCACGAAATAATCCGTAATACTGCCGCTTCCTTTGAAGGCACGTGCACTAGCAAAAAAATTTCTATCGAATTGCTCTTTGCCTCCAAAGTTCTGCCTGTTTATGCCGATAAGCGGAAAATTCAACAAGTGCTTTACAATCTTTTGGATAACGCTATCAAATTCAGCAATCCGGACTCCATTGTTTCCATTGAAACAACGGAACGCTCTGGAAAAGTTTTTATTTCTGTCAAAGATTTCGGCATCGGAATCCCGAAAAAAAGCCTGAATCAAATATGGGAACGTTTTTATAAAACAGATTTATCTCGCGGAAAAGATAAAAAAGGAACCGGTCTTGGACTTGCCATTGTAAAAGAAATCATGAAGGCTCACGGCGAAAATATCAACGTGGTAAGTACTGAGGGAGTTGGTACGGAATTCATATTTTCTCTTCCGCTAAAAAAATAAAGAGATGGCCAATACAAACCATCTCTTTTCCCTTTCTAATATAGCATTTTTGAAATATTCTTATCTTTCATATTCTCTTTTGTTACCCAAATAAATCCCGTATCGACAAACGCTTCATTTCCCATACCAAGAGCTGCTCTTGCGGCAGAAACTACTACCGCATATCCCATACCATATGGATTTTGAACGATCAATCCCGAAAGTTTTCCATCTTCCAACGCTTTCAGCTGTTCTTTTCCACCATCGACTGCAACCACCGGCATCTCTTTCTTCATGCTTTCTAAGGCTTTCAGAAGTTCCTGCGATGCATCTACATTCGTAGCAAAACAGCCTGTCACATCGGGATTTTTTTCCAGCATATACTGAATAACTTCTGTCTGTGTAATTTCTTCAGGAGTAATGTCTTCCTCTCCTTCTGCTTTTTGGGCATTTCTTTCTTTTGCGATTTCTTTCGCCATCTCGTTATAATCATCTAAATGATAGATAACCGGCGCTGTAATCCCCGGATATCCTTCTTTTAATTCTTCTAGAAATGACGCCTCTCTTAGCTTTCCACTTGTAGATGCGCTATCATGTACAAATACTGCTACCTTTCCTGTATCCCCTATCGTCCCTGCAAGTTTGATCGCTGCAGTCTTTCCTATCTCCTTATTATTCGTAGAACACATCGCTTGAATTCCTTTGTAATCACTTCCGGAATCAAAAGCAACGATTGGCGTTCCATTTTCTGCCGCAAGATCAAACTGCACTTCCGATGCGCTGGAATCTATGATCGCAATTCCAAGAGCAACCGGATTTCTTGCAAGTTCCTCATCAAGGATATTAATCTGTTCCTCTACATTCTCTCCTTTGGCCGGACCACTGAAATTCACCTTGATTTTGTCTTCTCCTTTATACCCCAACGCTTCATTAAGATCCTCACCGGCCTTGACAGCGCCTGCTTCCACTTCTTTCCAAAACTCACTTCCGCTGTTTTTTCCAATGATTGAAATATAAGATCCAGGTTCCAGGTTAATTCCTGTCACATCGCGATATGCAGTTGGATTTAACGCATCCAAGTTTCCTTGACGCGGATCTTCTTCTGTCTCGCCACTTTCCCCTTGGTTCACGATCGGCTTCTTTGCCGGTTCTTTTGTTGTTGTGCATCCTCCAAAAAGCGCCGCCATACAGACAACGCTCAAAACTATCTGTAATTTTTTTCTCATATAATTCTCCTCAAAACGGACTTTTAGTAACTAACGTATATCATACACCAATTTCTCAAAAAAAGAATAAATATTTTCTTAATTTTTATAACACTTCTTTGAAAAATGGCCTTGCAGGAAAATATATCCTTTCATGTACTTAATTCAAAGCATATTTTCGCTTGTATCTTCCTTCATTTTGTATTAAAATAGAGTCATCAACGGTGAATACCGAATACAAAGGAGGATACATACTATGGCACACGTAATTAGTGATGAATGTGTAAGCTGTGGAGCATGCGAAGCTGAATGTCCAGTTGGCGCAATCTCTATGGGAGCTGACCACTACGAAATCGACGCTGACGCTTGTGTAGACTGTGGAGCTTGTGCAGCACAGTGCCCAACAGGTGCTATCTCTGCTCAATAATATAGAGTACAAAAGTGATCACGATAAAAAGGGAATCTGATAATCTCAGATTCCTTTTTTGTTGTCGGAATTTGCGGTCGATTGTCTATAGCATCTTATTGATTTTGTGATATGATTAGTATGTCTGAAAAAGTATGTTACACTATGCATGTACATAGAATAGTCAATAAGAGGAGGCGATCATATGGGCGAAGTCCGTTATATGATTTCAGAAGCGGCAAAACGTGTGAATGTTGAAACTCATGTTCTGCGCTACTGGGAAGAAGAACTGGAACTTCCAATCGGGCGTACCGAAATGGGACACCGTTACTATACAGAAGAGAATCTTCAGCTATTTCGCTGCATCAAAGAACTAAAAGAACAAGGAATGTTTTTAAAAGACTTGAAAGATCTGATTCCGGATATGCTGCGTTTAAAAGAAAAAAAGGCAGCTCTCACAGTTGCTCAGCCGGAAGTGATCACAACTCAAGACCCCGAAACAAATGGGAAATTAGAACAAGTGCAATCTTTGCTCGGACATATGTTGCAAAATATCATCGAAGAAAATAATAAAGTCTTAGAAAAAAGCGTCAGTCAACATGTTAGTGAACAAGTGATTAAAGAAATGGACGATCTTTTACGCGAAAAAGAACGACATGAGGAAGAACGTTTTCGAAGATTGGACATCTACATTCGACAACAACAAAATTATCGAAGAGAAGCCGCAAAATCTCCTACAAAAAAACTACGACGCTTATTAGGCGCTCCCGAATATATCTAAGCTTTTAAGTACAGGATAATCCTTTCTCAGAAACAGAAGCGTCGCCTACGTTCGATCTTATATCAAACGTAGGCGACGCTTCAACCTTTTTAATATGTATAAGGGATTTTCTATCGTTATAATGCTTATATTACACTTCCTTTGCATAATTTGCAAATTTTGTGTAATTTGGCAACCATGTCAGATTTACAGTTCCAATCGGACCGTTTCTCTGTTTGGCAATGATTATTTCCGCCACATTTTTCATCTCTGTATCTTTATTGTAATAATCATCACGGTAAATAAACATAACCACGTCAGCATCCTGTTCAATCGCTCCGGACTCCCTAAGGTCAGACATCATCGGTCTGTGGTCCGGTCTTTGCTCTACTGCACGGCTTAGCTGCGAAAGAGCGATCACCGGTACATTTAACTCTCTTGCCAATCCTTTTAGTGAACGTGAAATTTCAGAAATCTCTTGCTGCCTTGACTCACTTCTTCCTCCAACTCGTCCTGTCATTAACTGAAGGTAGTCGATGATGATCATATCAAGACCATGTTCCAACTTAAACTTTCTACATTTAGAACGAAGTTCTGAAATAGAAATACCAGGCGTATCATCGATGATCAGATTCGATTTTCCAATCACACCTGCTCCTTCAATCAACTTCTCCCAGTCTGCATCTTTTAGATTCCCTGTTCTAAGAAGCTGTGCATCCACTTGTGATTCCAAAGAAAACAGACGATTTACCAACTGCTCTTTTGACATCTCCAAGCTGAAAATCGCAACTGCTTTATTTGCCTTAAATGCCACATGTTGCGCTATATTCAAAACAAACGCCGTTTTTCCCATGGATGGTCTCGCCGCCACAAGGATCAAGTCTGACGGCTGTAAACCGGACGTCTTATAATCCAAGTCTAAAAATCCGGTTGGAATTCCGGTAACCGTTCCTTTTGTCTTGGACGCCATCTCGATTTTTTCAAGTGCATTGAGTACAACCTGACGAATCGGAACAAAATCTCCGGAATTCCTTCGCTGTACCAATTCAAAAACCTTTTTCTCTGTCATCTCAAGAATTCCTTCCAGCGGTTCCTTTGCAAGATAACAGGTATTGGCAATATCCTCATTCAATTTGATCAATCGGCGCATCATAGATTTATCTGCCACGATATCAGCATAATATTTTATATTCGCAGACGTCGGAACAGCGGTCACGAGATCTCGGACAAACTCCAGACTCGCAATCTCTGCCGGAACATCTTTTTCTTTCAATCTTTCTTGAAGTGTGACAAGATCGACCGGCTTGCCCTCATTGAAAAGTTCTACGATAGAATCAAAAATCACGCCATAGGATGTCTGATAAAAATCCTCACCGCTTACAATTTCTGCCGCTGTCATAATGGCATCTTTGTCCATCAGCATAGCTCCGACTACCGACTGTTCTGCTTCAATACTATGAGGTAAAACCCTCTTAATGAGTGCCTCATCCATTCAAAAGTTCCTCCTAGCCTTCTGTTACAACTACTTTCAGTTCTGCTGTAACTTTTGCATGAAGCTTTACAGGAACTGTGTGTGTGCCAAGTGTCTTGATTGCATCTTTTAATTGGATTTTCTTTTTATCAATCTCATATCCCATCTGATTTTTCACTTCTGTTGCAATCTCTTTAGAAGAAACAGAACCAAATGCCTTTCCGCCTTCTCCTGTTTTAATGGAAAGCACAACTTTTCCTGCCTCTAACTTTGCAGCAAGCTCTTTTGCTGCATCCAATGCTTCTTGTGCAAGCTTTTCTTTATTTGCATTCTGCAATTTTAAATCATTCAAATTCTTTGGAGTTGCCTCTACTCCCAACTTTTTCGGAAGAACAAAATTTCTTGCATATCCATCATTGATATTTACAATCTGTCCTTTTTTCCCAAGCGCTTTTACATCTTCTAATAATATTACTTTCATGTTATATATCTCCTTCTTCTATCATTACATTAATTGTCTCTTTTAAAATATCAATCGCTTTTTTCATATCTGTATGTGCAAACTGTGCGCCAGCTGTATTAATATGACCACCGCCACCGATTCGTTCCATGATGATCTGTACATTCACTTCATCAATGGCACGAGCGCTGACATAGATTTTTCCATTGTATTTTGTAAATACAAAAGATGCTTTTACGTTTCCAATATCTAAGAGCTCATTTGCTGCTTGTGCACCGACAAGGGTTGGACTGTCGATTCCCATATTTTCTCCTACTGCAATCGCATACACATCACGGAATACTTTTGCACTGCTGATAATCTGCGCCTTGGCACGATATGTATCCATATCTTCTCGGAACAGTTTTCTTACAAACGTAATGTCTGCACCGCTTCGCCTTAAGAACGCTGCGGCTTCAAACGTACGTACTCCTGCTCGATTCATAAAGTTATTGGTATCTACCATGATTCCTGCATATAAGCTGCTTGCTTCAAGTCCAGGAAGACGCACATCATCTACAATATACTGCAACAACTCCGCAACCATCTCTGAAGTAGAAGATGCATATGGTTCAATATAGGAAAGAACTGCGCCTTCGATCACTTCACTTCCTTGTCTATGATGATCCAGCACTACGATTGTCTCCGTCATCTTCAACAATTCCTGACATTCTGTCATCTCAGGCTTGTTTGTATCTACTACTACTACCATTGCATTTTTACCGGCATACTCTTGAACATTCTTAGAAGATAAGAATAAATCATCCGGATAGGCGCTGTTTTTTTGGAATACCTCATAAAGCGGACGGATTGCAGCCGTAATATCGTTCAACACGATATGTGCTTCTTTCTTCATCTCCACAGCCGCACGGTAAATTCCCATCGCCGCGCCAAAAGAATCAGCATCTCCAATCTTATGTCCCATGATCAGGACTCTGTCTTTGACTGCGATAAATTCTCGGATAGCCTCTGCCTTTACTCGTGCTTTTACTCGTGTATTTCTTGAAGTTTGATCACGTTTTCCTCCATAATAATCAATACCATTCGCAGTTTTAACAATTGCCTGATCTCCTCCTCTTGCCAACGCAAGGTCTATGGAAACACGTGCATAGTTATAGCTTTGCACATAAGTATCATTACTAAGTCCCAACCCGATACTCAATGTTGCTGGAACTTCATTTCCAATATTCACTGTTTTTACATCTTCCAATACAGAGAAACGATCCGCTTTCATTTTCTCGAAAAATTTCTTTTTAAATACTACAAAGTATTTGTCTTTTTCCATTTTTTTCGCAAGACCCTCTACATTAGCAATGTATTGATTGATCTTACGATCGATCAGAGCAACAAGAAGAGATTGTCGAACCTCTTCTACACTCTCCATAATCTCATCATAATTATCAATGTAAATCAAGCCGGCTACTAATTTTTGCTCGTCATTCTCTTGAATATATTTTTTCAATTCTGTAATATCTTGAAAATATACTGCGATAAAATAATCTTTTCCACTTGGAAGCTGAAGCAAAGTTTCTTCATTATTTAACTTATTTGCTGCAATTCTTGAAAATCTCACTTCATAGTTTCGACCTTCCAGTTCGATTTCTTGATCCAAAAATTCGCCTTCTTTTAAAGCTAAATTGACTCCTTGTAAAGACGGAATATAATTACTTAGATATTTCGCCTCTCCATTCTTAATCAATTTCTGAAAACTATCGTTCATCCACATGATTCGTCCACTCTCAAGAACAAGCAAATATGGTGCTTTTAACTCTTTCAGAAGAACATTTTGAATCGCTCCATATTGGGTCGCAAATTCTACCAATTCAGTAAGTAATTCCGCTTTATTTCTGGAATACATCACTCCTGAAACAGCTCCGTAGACAAGAATAAAAGCGCTCAGAATTAATCCTGCTCTTTTATCTACTGTATAGATCCATATATCGACCGCTGTCAAAAGCGGAAGCATGATAATTGGCCATAGCATATACATTCGAAGCTTTCCTTTAAATTTAATATCTTTTTCCATATCTTTTTCCTTTACATAAAATCAACTTGATATTATATTATAACACTATTTGGGATATATGAAAAGGCGGGAATTAAAATCCAGGGAGATAGCTTGTAATACATATAAAACAACACGCAAAGAACAATGCTTTCTATCGCTTCTTTGCGTGCTGCCATTATACATACCACTAATTATTGAATTCTCTTATTTTGCAGTATTGATTCGTGCGATTGCTCTCTTAAGTGCTGCCTGTGCACGTCTTACGTCCATATTTGGTCCATTGTGACTAAGGCGTTCTTCCGCACGTTTCTTTGCTTCTTTTGCTCGTTCCACATCAATTTCTTCCGGCCATTGTGCATCTTCAGCAAGAACAGTAATTTTGTCTTGAAGAATCTCAAGAAATCCTCCAAGGATTGCTGCCTTTTTCACCTCTGTGCCATTATGAATACTCATAACACATGGCTCTAAAATTGTTGTAAGCGGAATATGGTTTTTATAAACACCCATTCCCCCTTCAACCGATGTAAATTCGAGAAAATCAGCTTCTCCTTCAAAAAACATCGAATCCGGAGAGATAATTTTTAATTCAAATACGTCTGCCATAGGAACACCTCCTACTTCACGCGAGCTAATACGTCGTCAATATTACCTGCGTTTAAGAAATGTCCTTCCGGAATATCGTCATGTTTACCTTCCAGAATCTCTTTGAAGCCTTGGATTGTTTCACTGATTGGAACATAACGTCCTTCAAATCCTGTAAACTGTGTAGCAACAAAGAATGGCTGAGAGAAGAATCTCTGAATCTTTCTTGCACGAGATACTGTCAATTTATCTTCTTCTGACAACTCATCCATACCAAGCATTGCAATGATATCCTGAAGCTCTTTGTATTTCTGAAGAACTTCCTGAACACCACGAGCCACGTTATAGTGTTCTTCCCCTACGATATTAGGGTCTAACAAACGTGAAGAAGAATCAAGAGGGTCTACCGCCGGATAAATACCAAGCGCTGTGATAGCACGTGATAATACGACTTTCGCATCCAAATGGGCAAATGTTGTAGCCGGAGCCGGGTCAGTTAAGTCATCGGCCGGTACATATACAGCCTGTACGGATGTAATAGAACCATTCTTTGTAGAAGTAATACGCTCTTGAAGAGCACCCATCTCTGTCTGTAATGTAGGCTGATAACCTACCGCTGATGGCATACGTCCAAGAAGAGCAGATACTTCAGATCCTGCCTGTGTAAAACGGAAAATGTTATCGATGAACAAAAGTACATCTTTTCCACCTTTATCACGGAAGTACTCTGCCATTGTAAGTCCTGTAAGACCTACACGCATACGTGCTCCAGGCGGCTCGTTCATCTGTCCGAATACCATGGCTGTTTTCTTGATAACACCTGATTCTGTCATTTCTGTATAAAGGTCATTTCCTTCACGAGTTCTTTCACCTACACCTGTGAATACGGAATATCCACCGTGCTCTGTTGCGATGTTTGTGATGAGCTCCTGGATCAATACAGTTTTACCTACACCAGCACCACCGAAAAGTCCGATCTTACCACCTTTCTGGAAAGGACAAAGTAAGTCGATAACTTTGATACCTGTCTCAAGCATTTCTGTCTCTGTTGCCTGCTCTTCAAATGAAGGAGCCTTTCTATGAATTGGCTCATATTCTACATCTGTCGGAGCCGGCTTTTCATCAATTGCTTCTCCAAGCACGTTGAAGATACGTCCCAATGTATTTTCACCAACCGGTACGGAAATAGGCGCCCCTGTAGCAACCGCATCCATTCCACGTACAAGTCCATCTGTCGGACCCATGGCGATACATCTTACCGTATCATCACCCAAATGCTGCGCAACCTCTACTACTAACTTCTCGCCATTACTTCTTGTAATGTCAATGGCTTCGTTAATCTCAGGAAGATTGCCATCGGCGAACTTAACGTCAAGTACCGCGCCGATGATCTGAGTGATTTTACCTATATTTTTCTCTGCCATTTTTTCACTCCTATCTAAGATTATAGAGCTTCGGCACCTGCTATAATCTCTGTTAATTCCTGTGTAATAGCGCCCTGACGGGCTCTATTGTATTTCAATGCCAAATCGTCAATTATTTCTTCCGCATTTTTTGTTGCAGAATCCATGGCTTGCATACGCGCACCATTTTCACTTGCAACTGCCTCAACAAATGCACCATACAATACACTTGTAACATATTTCGGAACAAGAAGTCCAATCGCTTCTTCTTCGTGCGGTTCAAAACTCATCAAAGCTTGTGCTCCTGAAGTCTCTTCTTTTACTTCTTCTTTAACCTCATCAAGGTCAACCGGTAAAAGCTTAGTAAGCTTTGGAATATGCACTACTGTATTTTTAAAGAATGTATATGCTACATAAATCTCACCAATCTCGCCATTTGCAAAATCAGTAAGCAACTGTTTTGTCAGCGCCTGGGCATCTGCATAAGTCGGCGCCTCAATCACATCAGAATAATCTGCTGCGACTTCATACCCCTTACGAGTAAGACCATCTGATCCTTTTCGTCCGACTGTATAAAGACGTACGTCTTCTTTGGCAATGCCGCTTCCTGTAATGAGTCTCACGATATTTGAGTTATATCCGCCTGCGAGTCCACGATTCGAAGTTACCACTACAATTCCAACTTTCTTGGAATCTCCCGGTTTCAAATATGGATGCTCGATATTTCCTGCTTTCGCAAGCATGGAAGTTACAGTCTCATACATACACTCAAAATATGGTTTTGAATTCTCCGCATTCGTTCTTGCCTTCTGCAGTTTTACGGTAGAAATAAGTTTCATGGCTTTTGTAATCTGCTGCGTACTCTGCACACTGCTTCTACGCCGTTTAATTTCTCTCATTGATGCCATGATCGTTCTCCTCTACTAATTAGAATTCTTTTTTAAACTCATTGATTGCATTTACAAGTGCTTCTTCTGTCTTATCAGAAATAACTTTCTCAGTCTTAATAGCTTCTGGAATCTCCGGATATTTTGTAGCAACAAACTCAAACAATCCTTTTTCAAATTCCAATACTCTCTCAACCGGAATGTCAATCAAATGCTTACGTGTAGCAGCGTAAATGATAATTACCTGATACTCAACCGGCATTGGACGGTACTGAGGCTGTTTTAACATCTCTTTGATACGAGCACCCTGTGCAAGACGCTCTGTTGTATCTGCATCAAGCTCTGAACCGAACTGTGCGAAAGATGCAAGCTCTTCGTACTGTGCCAAGTCAATACGGATAGGTCCGGCAATCTTCTTCATCGCCTTAATCTGGGCAGAACCACCAACTCGTGATACAGAGATACCAGGGTTAATAGCAGGTCTGAAACCAGCATTAAACAACTCTGTCTCAAGGAAGATCTGTCCATCTGTAATAGAAATAACGTTTGTCGGAATGTAAGCCGATACATCACCTGCCTGTGTCTCGATGATTGGAAGCGCTGTTAAAGAACCTCCGCCAAGTTCATCGGATAATCTGGCAGCTCTCTCTAATAATCTTGAATGTAAGTAGAAAACATCACCTGGGTAAGCTTCACGTCCAGGTGGTCTTCTAAGGAGCAAGGAAAGTGTACGATAAGCTGTAGCATGTTTTGACAAGTCGTCATATACAACTAATACGTCTTCTCCTTTTTCCATCCATTCCTCACCAATCGCACATCCTGAATATGGAGCGATGTACTGAAGTGGTGCAAGTTCACTTGCAGTAGCTGCAACGACTGTTGTATAATCCATTGCACCGTACTGTTCAAATGTCTGGACAATATTTGCAACTGTAGACGCTTTCTGTCCGATTGCAACGTAAATACATTTTACGCCTTGTCCTTTTTGGTTGATAATTGTATCAACTGCGATCGCTGTTTTACCGGTCTGTCTGTCACCGATGATCAACTCACGCTGTCCTCTTCCGATCGGAATCATAGAGTCGATTGCTTTGATTCCCGTCTGTAATGGTGTATCTACTGATTTACGTGAGATAACACCTGAGGCAACTCTTTCAATCTGACGATATTTATCTGTCTGAATCGGTCCTTTTCCATCGATTGGCTGACCTAATGCATTAACAACACGGCCAAGCATGCAATCACCAACAGGAACTTCTACTACTCTTCCTGTTGTTTTTACAGTGTCACCTTCATTGATATTTCTGTGATCACCTAAAAGTACGGCACCTACGTTATCCTCTTCAAGGTTGAGGATCATACCGTAAACTTCTCCAGGGAACTCTAAAAGTTCTCCCTGCATTGCATTCTCGAGACCGTGGATACGCGCGATACCGTCGGCTACCTGAATAACCGTTCCCACATCAGACACTTCCATGTCTGACGCATATCTTTTAATCTGCTCTTTAATGACAGAACTGATTTCTTCTGGTCTTAAATTCATGGAGCGAATCCACCTTTCTTTTATATTTTATACCTGAATACTTCTTAAATTCTTTGACAGCTCATACAGCTTTGTCTTAATGCTGCTGTCCACAACTCTGTCGCCGATACGGATGACCATTCCACCGATCAGGCTCGGATCTACTAAATAGTTCATCTCAAAACTTTCATAACGTGTTGTGTCGAGAAGTCTCTTCTCCACAGCACTTTTTTGCACTTCCGTCAATGCAACTGCTGTTGTTACAAATGCACTGCCAATTTTCTTTTCTTCTTTTACAAGTCCAATGAAGTGGTCGAATACTGAGACAATATCTCCTGCATGACCTTTGGAAATAAGAAGTGCTATAAGCCCTATAATTTCTTTTGCAACATGACCTGTAAAAGCTTCCTCGATAAGTTTGATCTTATCTTCTTTGATAACTTTCGGATTATCTAATAATTTCTGAAGCTCCTCGTTCTGAGAGATGACATCTCTCATTCCCTGCACTTCTTCATAAAATGCATCGATACGATTTTCCTCTAGAGCCACAGAAAACAAAGCGTCTCCGTATGTTTTAGAAACTAACTTAGCCATGTACTGTCACCCATTTCTTTCAATGTCTCTTCAATTAGATTGTCCTGTACATTTGTATCAATTGAAGCTGTCACAACTTTTCCTGCCATCATAGATGCGATAGTAATGACCTCCTGCTTCATATCGTCCAATGCGCGTTTCTTCTCTAATTCGATCTCCGTATTTCCACGCTGAATAATACGGGCTGCCTCTTCTTTCGCCTCTGCAATAATCTTTGCTTCATTCTGCATTGCCTTCTTGCGGGCTGCGCTTAAGATCTCCTGCGCTTCTTTATCTACTTCTTTTAGTTTCTTTTCGTACTCTTCCTTGTAAGCAGCTGCTTCGTCTTTTTCACGTTTCGCTGTCTCCTGATCATCCAGCACATGCTGTCTTCTTGTTTCAAGCAGCTTTCTTGCCGGCTCAAACAGAAGATATGATAAGAACGTGAACATTACGAACATACTGATTGCAAGCACAATCGCATCGAAAAGAAATTGTGCGTCAAGCGTAAATAAACGGTCCAAGGTCCAGCCTCCTTCCTTATTATTTTAAAATTCTAAAATATGCTCTCGATTCTTCTTACAGTTTTCCTAATAATGGGTTAGCGAATAACAGAATAAGAGCGATAACGAGTGAGTAAAGACCTGTTGTCTCTGCTACGGCCTGACCAAGTAACATTGTAGAAGTAACATCTGATTTTGCACCCGGGTTTCTACCTACTGCAGATGCACCGTGACCAGCTGCAACACCCTGTCCAATACCAGGTCCGATACCTGCGATCATCGCAAGACCTGCACCAATTGCTGAACATGCTAAAATTAAAGCTTCGTTTGAAATTCCATTCATAATTAAAATCCTCCTAAAAATGTGTTTTGTTTACTATTTAATTGTTCTGCGGCATCTTGTCATTGACAAATACCATAGTCAGCATACAGAATACGTATGTCTGAATTGCTCCGGAAAAGATATCAAAATAGATATGTAGGAATCCAGGCCATGCAATTGCAATGTTAGACAAAAGTCCGTACAGCAATGCCATGATTACAGTTCCTGACAACACGTTTCCGAACAAACGCAATGATAGTGAAAATGGCACTGCGATTTCACCAATTAAGTTAATTGGGAACAAAAACGGCAATGGTTTAAATAAATCCGTAAATGCGCCGAATTTATTAAATCGGATGTTGTTTGTCTGAATTAAGAAAAACGTAATCACTCCAAGCGGGAATGTTACACCATAATCCGCTGTTGGCGGTCTGAGTCCTAAAAGCCCAGAAATGTTACTAATCAGAAGGAAAATAAATAACGTTCCGATATAGTTCCTATATGGTATTCCATTTTTACCCATACTGCCGTGCACCATACCATCCAACATCTCAACGATCAATTCCACTACATTTTGGAATTTCCCAGGTTTTCCGTCGACAACTTTTAATTTTGCTCTTGCGACAAACCCGAAAATAATCAGACCGATGCAGATTATAAACAGACTGACATGAGTTGTTGTAAGGTAGATTTCCTGACCAAAGAGATGAAACTTCACAAGACTGTGTATCATGAAGTCTGCTTCTTTGGCCGCTAATACTCCTAGTCCATTTCCCACACGCTTACCCTCCTTTACTTAGATTTTTGTAACTTTTGCAACACTTTATGTGTTATGGGCTGTATATAAGCCCCTATCTTCAATCCCATGACTCCAACTAACAGAGTAATCGGATTTCCAACTTCAAAGTAGACGGTCGCCCCAAAAAGGAGCGCCACAAGGGCGTATCGAAACACATATCCTTTTCTCATATGCTTTACTGCGCCTCTCTCATCATAATCGAGAGCATCTTCAATATTTCTCTTCATATGAATACTCATAAGAGCTCCTGCTCCTATCCCGATCCAAAGTCCAAGAGATGTGTATATCAAACGGTCTCTATCTACAAGCAAACAGATGATCTGCGCTGCTATCCCGAAAAATCCCATTCCACACAACAATTCTTTTAGAGTCTCATTTGCCGAATCATTCATCTTCCTTATCCTCCGGATCTTCATTTGCATGTCTTACAAGATAATATACATTACGAAAACCTGCCAAAACTCCCATAATTACTAAAGGAATAAATGCCGGTATAGAGAATTTCTCTTCCAAAAAAGACCCAAACCAGGCACACAATAGAATCGGTACGATCATACTGATTCCAACCTGCGAGAGGAGAGCAAAGGTACGGTACACACTATTTTTGTATTTCATACACATTCCTCCATTGAATCTCTATATAACATTATAACATTTTTCTATATACTCTGTCTATGTTTTAACACATTCTTTGTATTGAAATTTATACAATCTTTTTAGCGGTTATTCTTTCCACTCCAATCTATGGAGATGGCCTTCCAAATTCATATGAGAAAAACCGTTCTGTCGAAGCGCCTCATATAAAACAACTGCAACAGAATTTCCAAGATTCAACGATCGGATATCTCCTACCATAGGAATGCGGATACAATTTTCTTTGTGTTCTACCAATATCTCTTCCGGTATTCCTGCACTTTCCTTTCCGAACATAATATAACAATCCGGTTCAAACTTTTCTTCCGTATATACTTTCGAAGCCTTCGTAGTTGCCATATATATTTTAGCTCCCGGATTCTTTTCCAAAAAGTCATTGTAATCAATATATGTGGTAACATCTAAGTCATCCCAGTAATCCATTCCGGCGCGCTTAATCGCCTTCTCATTCAAACGAAATCCTAATGGTTCGATGAGATGAAGTCTAGTATTGGTAGCTACACATGTTCTACCGATATTTCCGGTATTCGCAGGAATCTCCGGTTCAAACAGCACGATATTCAACATTTTATTTTCTCCTCTTCTATTCTCTTTTATGATTTTCTTACAATTTTAGGAGGCGGTTATCTCTCCTGTATAAATCTTTAACAGCTCGTCCTGAGCAGGTCGATCAATAAAACGCTTCTCGGTATCATTCCAAATGACCTTTTCATTACGGTCTGTAAGTCTTCCGATCACCGTAGCTTTCTTGCCGTTTTTCTCAAGCCTGGAAACCAATCCTTCTCCGTCATGTGTCACCAAAAGAATACTTCCTGCAGATGTCATTTGGTACGGATTCAAATGGAAATGCTCGCATACTTCTATCGTTTCCTGTTTGATCGCAATCTTTTTCAAATCCACATCAATCCCTGTTCCCGAAGCTTCTGTCAAATTCCAAAGAGCGGCCAGGATGCCGCCTTCTGTAATCTGATGCATAGCAGAAACTCCAAATTCTTTTGCAATCCGCAGCTCATCTCCTGCTAGAAGATATTGCTGTTGTTCCTCTATTTGATGCAAAAATGCCGGAACAAAGCGTTTGGAAAGTTCTTCCTTTTTTTCTCGCAAAATACGAAGCATCCCTTCTAAACCAATCCAGTTCGTCAAAACAACATCTTGTCCCGCCATACCCATAGAACTCTGGAGCAACCCTTCTTTCTTTTCTTTTCCTAATCCGAAAACTGTCACCAATGACTTGGAGAGCACAGGACTTACTTCTGCCTTGGCATTAAGAATTTGTATTCTCTGTCCTTCTGCCACTTCCTCTGCATAGCTTATCATAGACTTCAATCTGGATTCATAAGCATGTGGTGGAAGCAAAATGCTGATATTTACACCAATCGGCTCTGCTCCTCTTGTCCAAAGATCATTCAAAACATGTGCCATCGCGAATACAGCCAGATCTTTTTCGTCTCCAAAAAGAGAGGTATCGGTAAATACAACTTGTTCGTCCTCTTCTATTTGTATTGCTGCACACATCTCTTCTACAGATGGTTGAATTATGGACTCTTCCCTTCTGGTATGCAATTGTTTTAAAATCGAGCGCCGAAGCACTGTCTGAGATACATTTCCTACTTTCATTGTTGCTGTCCTTTCACCTCATTAATCGCCGCATTGATTTTTGCTTCATTTTGTGTATTGACAGCTTCTTTGATTTTTTGAACAGCTGTCAAATCATCCGATTTTATGCCAACTCTAATTTTATTCGTAGACGGCTTGTATGTACTCTTATTATAAACTTCACGGCTCACTTCTTTTCCATTTTCATAAACAACTTTCCAAAGCTGCGCCTTGACTCCTTTGTGGCCTCCGCTCGCCTTGATTACTTTTCCTAATTCCAATTCCGAATCTGCTACATATTTCTTTTGAATCTCTTCTGTAGACAATGTCTCGCTGATATACTCAACTTTACGTCCTTCTGCTCTTGTATCTTTTCCATAAATGTTAAAATGAACTTCCTCGTCTGCCACATATCCCTCTATATAGATTGGATATTCCGTATTATTTTTAAACTTCAGATCTTTATAATCTCCTGCAATAGCCGCATCTTTCGATGGTTTTACATAGTTTACTACCATAGAATGAGGTTGGCGACTTGTCACTTCCAGTTCCGCGTCAATCACAGCATTATATAATGTAGAAGATACCTGACAAATTCCACCTGCAATGTCCTTTACGACCTCGCCATTCTCGTAGGCACCGGCTTCTACATATCCTTCTTCTTCCGTAAAAGGCCGCATCGTATTCCCGGCAGACAGCTCTTGTCCCGGCATTAAAATAATCCCGTTTAATTTTTTTGTTCCCACTTCGATATTGGTTACTCGATTATGACCTGTTCCACAATATGTAGAAAAGCTTCCCATCAAATCTTGAATTTCTTCTAATTGTTTTTTCACAATCGTCGGCTTCTGCACTTTTTCAATCGCTTGGATATTCGCTGATTTCCCATCCCATTTTTGATTCAAAAAATCTGAAATCTTTGCTACTGTCGCTTTTTCATCCAGTTCCACACCGCTCTTTTCTTCCGCAACAACAAACTTCCCATTCGTTCTCTTGATCGTTGCATTGGATGCTCCTGTAAAAAGTACTGCCACACGCTCTTTCAAGAGTTTTTCTGCCTCTTCTTCTCGAATCGTATAATGAGGATTCAAAATTTTCTTTTCCTTTCTTAGCTTTTTCACTTGAAAATACCGCTGAAAAACGCTACCTGTTTTCCCACACTCCATCGCACGTTCTACCAGTTTTTCTTCATTTTGAATCTCAAATCCAAGCTCCTGAAGTTTCACTTCCGCTTTCTTTCCTTCGGCTTTCAGCTTAAAAACCTGCTCCCCATATTGAGCTTCTTTTTCTTCCAATAAAGCCAACGCTTCCTTTTTGGTACATCCGGAAACATCCGTTCTTCCAATCCATATTCCTTCATATACCTTATTCTCAGGAAGCTTCCGCACGTTTAAATAAAGCGTAAAATACACCACTCCATAGAGTAATAAAAAACACATGAAAAACAGGCACAAAAGCATGACTGTCCTCTTGTGTTTTCTCATCTTTCTTTTTCTTATATTCGTAGTATGCTTCTTATTACGCATCAATAATTCCTTCTCCCAAAAACAACTACATAATATACGGCAAAATAGAAGTTCCAAGCATCGCTATTACAAGAACAAGCACCGTAATTGCCACAATCTTTTTGAATTTCTTATCATAAAAATTCATCTCTTCACCTCTTTAATCTCCACATAGTAACTTCATTTTATACTCTTTCTTATTTTTTTACAAGTAAACTATTTATAAAATCTGAAACCGCTCCTTTATCCCTCTCAGATAATCAAACAAAATTACCGTTTCTTTCTTTTCTCCATTTCCTGCAACATTATATTGGAATCTTTCCATATGGGTCATTTTGCGCATTTGGCGCTTATCATATTGCTCATACCCTTTCAAATACTGATGCTCTTTTGATTCTTTTTCATAAAATGACGAAAGTTCTTCCTTTTCTACCGTATACTCTCCTGCAAAAGCGGGACGATTTTTCATGTTTTCTCGTAAATACAAGTCAAAAATCAAAAGTTCTCGGTACAACTCTTCTCTCTCTTTATCATATTTCTTTACAAATTCTAATAAAATCTCATATCTACTTACTCTGGAATGGCTCACGAGATGAAGCCCATATTCTTCGTAATATGCTCCCAAACGCTCATAGAGTTCAAACGGAGAAGCAAATGCCTTCACTAGATGTGAAAGTGTATAAGAAAATTGTCCACTGTTATAGTATACTTCCACCATTTCTTCTACCTGTTTCAATTTCAATACGTCTTCATACGGAAGCCATTTTGTATATAACACTTCATAAGGAGGGAGGCTTTTATGCACAAGCCCATATTCTTCTTCATGTTCTTTCATATAAGAACCTTTCAATACCTTTAAAAATCCCAGCTGCAACTGTTCCGGTGATAGTGCATACACATCGTCAAAAGATTTCCCAAAACTTTTATAGTCTTCATACGGAAGTCCTGCGATCAAATCCAGGTGCTGATGAACGTTTCCGTATGCTCCGATTCTTTTCACAATCCGAGCAACTTTGTCGAATCGCATGGTTCGTTTAATTTCTCGAATCGTATCCGGATTCGTGGACTGTACGCCAATCTCTAATTGAATGAGACCAGGACGCATTTTTTCGATCAATTCCAATTCTTCTTCATTCAAAAGATCTGCTGATACTTCAAAATGAAAATTCGTGATTCCATTGTCATGCTCATGAATATAAGTCCAAATCGCCATTGCATGGTCATGCTTGCAGTTGAAAGTTCGATCCACAAATTTCACCTGTGGAACCTTCTCATCCAAAAAGAACTGAAGCTCCTTTTTTACAAGTTCTAAATCTCGGAAGCGTAGACATTTGTCAACAGAAGACAGACAATAGCTACAAGAAAATGGACACCCACGGCTCGTTTCATAATAAATAATTTTATTAGTAAACTTTTTCATATCTTTATAAACAAATGGAACTGTACTCAGATTTAAAATCGGGCGCCACTCATTTTCTACAATCTCTCCATCGTCTTTTCGATACGTAATTCCCGCTATTTCAGACAGTTCCCCTCTATGATCCACATAATAGGCTGATAGCTCCAAAAACGTCTCTTCTCCTTCTCCCTTCATCACCCCTGTCACTTCTGGAAGACGAAGCAATACTTCTTTTGAATCGTAAGATACCTCCGGTCCGCCAACCCAAATCGGAACTTCAGGAAGAATCTTGTGAATTTCACGAATCAATGTTTCCACATATGTCAAATTCCAAATATAGCAGGAAAAGCAAAGAACATCCGGTTTCTTCTTATACAATTCCATTAAAATTTCATCTATTTGCTGATTGATCGTATACTCTGCAATAAGAATGTGATCTTTGTATTTCTCTGCATAGGCTTTCAAACTATAAACTGCCAAATTAGAATGAATATATTTTGCGTTGATCGCTGTCAGTACTATATTCATATGCTTTCTCCTTCTCTACTTTTTCATATTTTACAACACTCAAATGTCAAAAGACAAATTAACCTTATAATGCAAAAAAAGAGTCTCGCTATCTGCGGACTCCATCGTTTCTTTTTTCGTGCATTACACTTCGAACTCACCCCATGAGCGTTACCTCTGTAGTTAACTCAACCCAGGCACCCTCACGGCACCCGGAAGGTTCCGCTTAGTGCTGCTTCGTTCCCGACCTGACACGGTTCACGGATTCCCGTCGCGTGAGACCCAGATATCAACGCCACTTTCAAAGGGCAGCCTCACAGAATAAAGCCCTCCGTGTAATATCACCCCTACTATAGCGGATTGTAGGTACAAGGCACCGCTACCGCCCCGGCTGCACGAGTCTATATTATACTCTCTTTTCTACCAAAATGTCAATGCTTCTGCTTCGCTTTTCTAAGTTCTTTGAAAAAATTTTTCATCATCAGACTACATTCTTCTTGCAGAACACCTATTTCCAGCTCTACCTGATGATTAAATTGCTCCACTTGAAGAAGATTTAATATAGACCCGGCACACCCTGCTTTTGGATTCATACAACCAACTACAACTTTTTTCATTCGCGCCTGCACAATGGCTCCGGAGCACATCTGACACGGTTCCAATGTCACATACAATGTACAATCTTCCAATCTCCAGTCTCCCATCTTTTTGCTCGCTTTTTTGATTGCGATCAATTCCGCATGAGCAAGCGGATTTTTGTCGATGGTTCTTCGGTTGTATCCTCGTCCGATAATCTTTCCTTCATATACAATCACACAGCCTATCGGAACTTCTCCGATTGCATATGCTTTTTTCGCCTGTTTGATAGCTTCTCTCATATATTTTTCATTTTCATTCATTTGTTTCTTACAATCCTCCTGCAATAATATCCGAAATCCTCCTGTTTTCCCGTCTCTCCTCGTCCTATGCCTGCTCCGACTTCAACCGCAGTACGAAATTCAGGAAATCCAAAAGCATTGGCTACCTGCATTTCTCTCGGATGATACACTCCCGGAACTCCGACATATATGGTTTCTCCTTCTTCCAACCATAGCAAATGATGATAATTATAAAACCCATGAAGAAGAAAATTATTATTGGCAAGATACCAGTCTTTTCGAGGCAGTCTTACAAGATCTTTTCTTTCAATCTTTTCGCAGATAAGTTCCGTTACATTTTCCTCTTCTTTCTCTTCTTCTACTGACAATTCTTCCATGACTGGCTGACGTTCCCGAATTTGCTCCACATTTACATCTTCTTCATTCCATATCGATACATAGCGTATTCCCTTTTCTGATTCAAGAAGAAGTCCGGTCAACTTTTCCGTTTCTTTCACTTCTCCTATATCCTCTTCTCCAAAACAAAACGTATACTGTAATATCGGACTTTTACTCGTGATGCTCCCTTGAAGTACTGATTCATACTCTCCGTCTTTGGGATAAAAAAGAAATATTTTCATTTCTTTTTCTTCTCTTTGATCCATTCCTCTCGCTTGGACTAGAATCTTTCCACTTTTTGTTTCTAATTCCGCTTTTACAAATCCTATATTTCGAACTCGTTGGCCGTCTTGACATTCATATAAATATTTCGTAAAACGTTTCAAAATATACTCCTTGTCTTCCCTTTTCTATCCATGTGTATTCAGCGGTTTTCCATTATATGATTCCATTCATCTCTTGATACAATCTTTTCGCATAGCTATCGGTCATTCCACATATATAGTCTGTAACGAGAAGAAGACGAAGATATAATTTTTCCACCTCGCTCTTTCCTGCCGCATGATAATGATATGCATTTTTATAATTATCAGAAATCAACGCAATCATTCTGCAATCGATGGAATCCATCTTCAAGTCCGTGTCATATTTTACCGCTGCTTTGACAAAACGATCCATCAAAAACGTAAGCATCGTGCTTTCTGTCATTTCCATCTTGTAAATATCATCTGACGTAAACACTTCACGATACGCAAGATCTCCCAGCAAATCCATCAGTTTTTCTGCAAAAGTTCCATGAAAAAGATCATAGGGATACGTTCCTTCCATGATTGCTTTATAATTCGAAGTAAACCCATACGTTGCGCAAGTAATCAAAAATCCTTGCACTCTAACAATCCAGTTCTTCACCGCAAACTCTTCCGGATTCTCTACGCCACGCTCCACACCTCGCTCATATCTTTCTCGAAGTTTTTGAGCCGGAAGGAATTTTGCCTCTGGATTCTCCCGATCCAACACTTCCAATTCTTCCATAAGTTTCTTGTAGGAAATATATCCTTTTACAAATGCGTCTTCAATATCTGCAGTCTTATAGGCAATATCATCTGAAGCTTCTAAAATAAATGTCAATGGATGCCGTTTCCCATTCGTGCCAGTTGCCTTTTGAATCTCTTCAAACAATTCCTCATCTGCATAATAGTATCCCATTTTTTTATCTTTGATATTTCCTGTCGTTTTATCAATGCCAAGCGAAGAAACCGGATACTTTACAATTGTATTTAATAATGCATAGGTTAGATTCATTCCATTCTCATCCACAAGGAAATGAAGTTTACTTACAAGTCGAAGCGCCTGTGCATTTCCTTCAAAATGATAAAAGTCTTCTCTCATCTGTGGTGTCAGAATATCAGAAACAGGTTGTCCCTTATATTTCATAACCGGAAGATTGTTCTCAAACCACTCCCGAATGATCGTTTCTCCAAAATGACCAAACGGAGGATTCCCTATATCATGAATCAATCCTGCACATTGCAAAATATTGCAGATATCTTCTTTCATCTGTGGCGTAAATTCCGGATCCCGTTTATACGCAATAATATTTTCTCCAATATTTTGTCCCAAAGATTTTCCAAACGATGACACCTCCAGCGAATGAGTAAGCCGTGTTCGAATAAAATCGCTTTTGTCCAACGGAAAAACTTGTGTTTTATCCTGCAGTCTGCGAAACGAAGCGCTGCCTATGATTCGGTGATAATCTTTTTCAAATTCACTTCGCAAATCCGTCTGGCGATTCACAGTATGGGAAACAATCCCTCTGCTTCTTACTGGTGACAATAGTTGTTTCCAGTTCATTTTCCTTCCTCCCTCAAACTTCTTCTTTTACAAAAAGAGATTGCGGAAACATCGCAATCTCTTTGATTCTCATATTAATCCAAATATGTCGGTGGAATATAATCTTTTCCTTGCAATCTCTTCTTTCTTTCCTGGAAACCAAGAAACGCCCATTCTGTCATATCTGTCCACTTGTGATCTGCTCGATCATACACCTGCACATATCCTATACGTTTTGGATGCATACGTACACTATTTGTTTCGTATTCTTTTCTTGTATACGGATTAATGTCGCCCACCGGTTCTTTCTTGTCTGCTCTTGTTGGCATTACATATTCTTCCTCTCCTGTATAACTCTGATCTCCACCGTAATACTGCTGTTCAGGTGTGTAATAATTCTGCTCAGGAACATAATAATTCTGTGTTTCTGTCGTCTGATACCCCTGTCCTTCTGGCATAGGATTGTACTGCTCTTCTTCCTGATAGACCGGAGCTTCCAATGTCTGATACTCCTGTGTCTCCGGCTCTTTATATGCCGGCATCTCCTGTACAGGCGCCTCAGTTTCTACTGCAGAGATTGTCTCATTTATCAGTTCTTCTGATTCCTCAACCGCTTCTTCTGCATCTACTTCAGTAAACTCAGAAATATCTTCATCCCCTTCAGTAAACTCTAACATTTCTTCCTTCTGTGTTTCCTCAACTACTGGAATCTCTTCTTTTTCTTGTTCTTTCGCCAACTCTTCTGTATCGATCAAATCCTCAATCGTAACTTCTCTCTCGATTGCAGCTTCTTCCTCAGAAATCGTTTCATCTGCAAGCGGCGCTCTCTCCGCAACTTTTACTTTTCCTTTTTCTTCTCTCTCGAAACGTTTCTTCACAAGCTTCTGAATCTCTAATTCTGTCGGCTCGATTTCTTCAATATATGAAGCTCTTTCCACAGATTCATTTGTAGCTAAAATGCTTAATTGGAACGGGCATCCTAAAATTTGGGCGATTAAACGCATATCTTGTTCTTGAAAATTGTCCCTTCCTAAACGTTGTGTCAGATTCTGTCTCGACATCTTCTTTCCCGTACAAATCTCAATCTGCTCAGCCAGTTCCTTAATGGTCATGCCCTTACGGTTTAAAATAATTTTTACCTGCTCTCCAAATGTAAGGCTCACCATAGCTTTCCCCTCCTTGTATTTTTTTCATGTATTTTTTTATTCTAAACGTAACAAAATAGTTTATTTCTATTTTATCAAATCAGATTCACTCCTGCAATCCTTTTTTAGTTTTCTCCTAGATATTCTTCCAAAGTCAACCCCGACTCTACAATCTTTTTCGCATCTTCTACACCTACATAGCGATAATGCCATGGCTCATAAATAATACCGGTAACCTCTGTTTTCCCATTTGGGTACCGAAGGATAAATCCATATTTATAACAATTTTCTGCAAGCCACTTCGCCTCCGGTGTCTCTTCCTGCTTTTTATCTAATCCTGCATATGAGGAGGAGACGATATCTACTGCCAAACCGAGATTATGTTCGCTTCTTCCCGGATAAGCGGTAGAGTCTTTTGTGCTTTTCAACGCTTCCCAATAATCCAAGCCTCTTTTGACAGCATTCCCCATATATTCATTATACAGTTTCGCTTGATATTCTACTGTACGATACGATGAACAGATCACAGGATTGACTCCCGCTTTTTTCGCATCTTTCAGCATTTTTTTCAGCGAGTCTGCAATTCGTTCATCCACTTGATGTCCATTCCCTACATCCGCAAGTTTCGGCACATACCCTTCCTCCATTGGATGGGTATCGTTTACCAATGTCAAATACCAAGGACGCTCTTCTGGATTTTTTATCTGTGCATTTTTCAGATTCTCCTCCAATTGTCCTGCTTCCTTTGTATATTTTGCCGTAAGAGTTTGTTTCATCTCTTCTGCGGCTTTTTCTGCTCGATATTTTCCCACTTCATAGCCGGTAAATCCGCCAATCGATAACACCGTAAGAAAAATAATCGCCAATCTTGCCTTATATGGGATTTTCATAAAAAGCCAACCACAGATTTTTCCTATTTTTTTTATGAAACGTTTGATGCCACGTAATGTCCATTTTATTATAATTATTGCTTTTCTAACTCTATTTTCTTGTTGTTCCTTCATAGTTCTACCTTCTGTAATTTTTCTGCAAACATCCTTTCTGTTGCACATACACAAATTCGATAAGGTATCTCAAGTGAATACTCTTTAAAATAATATGCCCCTTCGACCGATTTGGGCATTCCAATCAGGCGAGGCTCCCCACTTTGCGGAATCTGAATTTCAAATGTATCCAAACCAAGTCCCATTCCACGTCGTGTCGCTTTCATAAAACTTTCTTTCAAAACCCAATAACGATAAAAAGCCGCTTTTTGTTCTTCCTCCGTAGTCTGTTCCAAAATATAGTCTTTCTCATTCTTCAGGAAATATCTTTCAATAAGTTTCAAATGCAACTTTTTAATTTCTTCTATGTCACACCCCAACTTTATATCCTTTTCCCCGGAATCTTCCACAGAGCACAATACATAATCTCCAGAATGAGATAAATTATAGAGATTCTCAGAAGAAAGCTTGTATCGTTCGCACATTTTCTCATAAAGAATCCACGCCCCAATACTTTGCGCTCTTTTTCTCGAATCCTTTATGTGATCTGCTTTTTCCTGACGAAATCCTGGAACCTTTCCATAATATTGTTCATAAACTTCTGAATCCAAAAGCGGAGTTATATCTGCGATCCCTGTCCTGATCATTTTATCACATACTTCCTAAATCTGTTCCAAACAAATAACTGAAAATAATCATGCGCCTTCTCAAATATAAAAAGACTTGCTTGTGCTGCGGCCCAAACTACAAGCCACAAGACACCTTCTATTTTTTTTGTAAGAAAAAGTTGAGGGACAAAAGCAAGCGCAGGAACAAACATCACATTAAAAATCAAATACCTGCCAATCCATAACATCATTGTTCTTTGTTTCACCTGTTCCATTGTCGCCAGCTTTCGAAAAAGTATCTCTGACAACAGAAGATATAATCCCATCGCTGCATACGTTACACAATACACCTTATTCGGAGCCACAATCAAACCAACAAGCACACTTGCCACATAAAATGCAGCCCCATAACGAATTCCCCATTCTCGAATTACAATTCCTACGCAAAATGCTGCTCCGCAGATAAAAAACAGAGTACTCGCTTCAAATATTGATCCTAAACTTAAAAGCAGCACCGAAAATGCTGCCAAAAGTCCCATAAATGCAATTTGTTTTGCTTTTACATGCATGAACAAAGATCGCCTCCCATACATTCACACAACGAATCTGCACACCATAAGTCACAGCAAGTATTTCCTGTACCGCAATCCCCAAATAAACCACCGCTATTATAGGCAGGTCGTCCGTATCCATAGCCTGTCGTCTGATATCTCTGCCCCTGCCACTGCATACGATTCACCAAATTCGCATACTCGGGATTTCCCGGTTCCATAGCTACTGCCTGCTGTGCATGCTGCATAGCAACAATATTGTTTCCAATGCCATAATTTGCTGCCGCACTATAATAAAACCATCTAGCATTTCTATCACTGATTCCATTTAACACATTCAATGCTTCATGGTAATGTCTCGAATTAATATAATTCGCTACCGCTTGAAACTGCACGTTTTGCTCGCTATAGCTTCCGGAATTATAACTCTGATTTCCTGAATATCCATAGTTATAGCTTTGACCTCCGGCATTTCCTCCACGCTCCCTCTGCTTCATAATCTGATCGTAAGCTTCCTGTACTTCTTTGAACTTCTCCTCTGCGAGGTCAGAGAGCGGATTGTTCGCATAAGAATCCGGGTGATACTTCCTGCTAAGCTCACGGTACGCTTTCTTTACTTCATCATCACTGGCGCTTGGCGCTACTCCAAGTACCTCATATGGATTTGCTATCATTCTTCCATTCCTTTCATTTGTTTCTCATCATATTTATTCCATACTCCCACATACAAAATATTTCGCAAAATATCTACATACTGTATGCATGGGAGCTTCTCAAATGCACTGCTGCACTCTGCAAGCACAAGATTCAACATCTGTCCGCATTTTTCTTCATAATCCTCATCTCCGTAAATAGAGCGCAATGGATTATAACTGCCGCTTTTTAAATCTTTCTCAATATCGTCATAAGCATCTAAAATATAAATATATTTTCCCAAATAAAAACCAAGCTTCTTAAGCGTCGGTTTCCATACGTCTTCCTTGTATAAAAGAAGCTCTGCCATCAATTCTCCAAAATATCTGGCAACAAGATCCACATTCTCTTCATCTCGTTTTTCTGCGGCACGCAAACGCTGTAAGCATCTTTTAATTTTCCTGCACTTATCCGGATATTTTTCTTGAATCTCCAAATACGTCTTGTGAAGAAGACGGATACCCGCAAGTCCTGTCTTGCTTTTTTCATCCTGCCAATCATCCACAAAATGAAAATACGTCAATACGATATTCATATCCGCCGCATAGTCAGTAATCTGATTGTACATCATCTCATGCTTTTTCGCCGGATGCACGATACAACGGTTTTTCTCATGTTTCGGAGGCTCTTCATAAAGAGAAGTCAAAAGTATAATCAAAAACGTCATATCATAGGTCAACGTCATCTGTCCGAGAAAACCATACTTATCCCGTAAAACTTTACACAGTCCACAGTAATATGCTTTATATGTGTAGTAATCTTTTACTTTCAGCTCTCCCTTCTGAACCGTTACATACCCAAACATAACTTCCTCCTTCTACTTTACATCTTTGCAGGCTGTACATAGTATAGCATGAATATCTTATTTTTTGCAGAAGAAAATTCTTAAAAAACTGTGAAAAGCTTCTATTCAAAAAGATCTGTGGAAAAATAACGTTCCGCTGTATCCGGCAGAATCGTAACAACCGTTTTCCCTTTTCCAAGTTTTTTCGCTAGCTTTATCGCCGCCGCTACGTTTGTTCCACTGGAAATCCCACACATCAGTCCTTCTTTTTTTGCAAGCTCTTTCGCAGTCTGAACCGCTTCTTCATCAGATACCAGCACCACTTCATCATATATTTCCTGATTTAAAATCTCCGGAATCACTCCATCTCCAATTCCCATTTGAACATGAGATCCTATCTCTCCACCTGAAAGAATCGCCGCATGCTCCGGTTCTATCGCCCAAATTTCCATCTGCGGATTCGCTTCTTTTAGAACTTCACCAATTCCTGTAATTGTCCCGCCAGTCCCGATTCCGGAACAAAAGCCATGAATTTCTTTCCCCGCCTGCTCTAAAATCTCATAACCGGTTCCATTTCTATGTGCAGCCACATTTCCGGTATTTGCAAACTGCTGAGGTACATATACTTTCGGATTCTCCTCCTTCATACGTAATGCTGTTCTCATACATTCATCAATGCATTTTCCAATGTTTCCCTCATCATGAATAAGAACCACTTCCGCACCGTAATGCTGCACCAGCTTGCGTCTCTCCTCGCTCACAGAATCCGGCATGATGATCCTTGTCTGATAACCGCGAACCGCTCCTACAAGCGCTAATCCGATTCCCTGATTCCCGCTTGTCGGTTCTACAATGATCGTATCTTCTTGAATCAGCCCTTGTTCTTCTGCCTCACGAATCATATTCCAGGCAGTTCTTGTCTTCACAGAACCGCCGACATTTACCGCCTCAAATTTCACAAGAACTTCCGCACTATTCTCATCTGTCATTCGATTCAGACGAATCAGCGGAGTATTCCCCATTGCCTCTAATACATTCCCATAGATCACTTCATTACCCTCTTCCTATATATTTGTTTCTGCACTTTTTTTATTATAGTCTTTGCCTTGCAATTGTGTCAATATAACTCCACCAAAGAAACTCCCATCATTCCATAGCTCTAAAAACAATTCTTGCTATCAAGCTCGAAAAAATGTACTATAAGAACATGAAAATGAGATTTTCTCTTTATTAGGAGGTTGTTGATGTTATTAAGTATTGCATTGATTTTGTTAGTTGGTATGGCGCTGGGATGGGTTTGTCAAAAGTGTAAACTTCCACGCCTTTTAGGTATGTTGATTACCGGCATTTTACTCGGACCGTATGTATTAAACGTTCTAGATGCATCGCTTCTGTTTATTTCTGCAGAAATACGAAAGATTGCGCTTATTATCATTCTGACAAGAGCCGGCTTGAGTCTTGACATTTCCGGATTGAAAAAGTTAGGTCGCCCTGCCATTATGATGTGTTTTGTTCCTGCAACTTTTGAAATATTAGGCATGATATTGCTTGCACCAAAGTTATTAGGAGTCTCTACCCTTGAAGCCGCCGTCATGGGCGCCGTTTTGGCAGCCGTCTCCCCGGCAGTTGTAGTTCCTCGAATGGTAAAATTAATGGAAGAAGGATACGGCACAAAGGCAGGCATCCCTCAACTCATTCTAGCCGGAGCTTCTGTAGATGACGTATATGTTATAGTTTTGTTTACCACCTTTATTAATATGATACAGGGAAATGGAATTTCTGTGATTCGTTTTATAAACATTCCATTCTCCATTGTATTCGGTATTGCTATCGGGCTGTTCAGTGGTTGGATTCTTGCAAAATTTTTTGAAAAAATTCACATACGAGACACTGTTAAAGTTCTCATTATGCTTTCGTGGTCTTTTATTCTCGTAGCAATCGAAGATTCTTTGACTACCCCCATCACATATTCTGCACTTATCGCAATTATGTGTATAGGTATTTCTCTACAAAAATATAGACACGAAGTATCCATTCGATTGTCTGCAAAATATAACAAGCTTTGGGTAGGCGCCGAATTGTTCTTATTCGTTTTGGTCGGAGCCACCGTTAATATCCATTATCTAAGTAATGTTGGCACAAACGCTCTTATCGTAATTGCAGGCGTCCTTATCCTCAGAATGCTCGGAGTGTTTGTTTGTCTTCTTGGAACTGCTTTAAACCGTAAGGAGCGCATATTCTCCATGATCGCCTATACGCCAAAGGCAACCGTCCAGGCAGCAATTGGAGGTATTCCATTAAGCCTTGGACTTGAATGTGGCGATCTTGTATTGACTGTAGCTGTATTGGCGATTGTGCTTACCGCGCCGCTTGGAGCATTTGGAATCGACCTAAGCTATAAAAAATTATTGAAAAAATAACAATAGTAGACGTCAAAAAGCACTGCTTCCCAGCTCACGCTAAAGAAACAGTGCTTTATAAACTGATCTGATTCTTACCGGAATTAGACCTTTATATATCTTTGATTCCTGCTGTTAGGCTTATCCGGAATTGTCATGTGAATGAGGTTCATATCCGTTGCCGGTCTCAAATAATTTCTACGGAAGCCTTCTTTGAACTTTAATCCTAGTTTTTCCATAAGTGTCTTACTTGTATAAGGGATATCATATTCCATAACATCAAGCAACTTCTTGATATATTCCGAAAGATGTTCACTATTCTCACTGATCTGAACAGAAATGTCATCCAGAATCTTATCAATTTGTGATAGCATAAACTCAATAAAAATCGTAGATGCGCCATCTACGTGACATTTGGCAATCGCATTATAATATTCATCCTGAAACTTCTCAATCTGACTCTCAATCGGAATATATTCAAATATCAGCTTCCTTTCATCCATTCAAAAAGGTTATCCATTAATCGAGAAACGAATCGTGCAGGCAGCGCCATAAAAATGCACTGGTTGCCGTTAAAAACACCTCCCTCTCCCCGACGGAATTCACCGGATTCTTCCACAACATATTTCGTCATTATGCCATGGAATTTTTTTAAATCTTTTATACTGAATGGATTAATCTCTGTAAATTTCTCATATGCAGCATAAGCATTTTTTACTTCCTGGATTTCCTTTTGTTCACCAAGAACAGCTTTCCCATTGATCACATCTCGTAAAAGGCGGTTTATAATCTCCCATGCTAATCTCCATTCCGCCGCTTTGCGGCGGCACAAATAGTGATGAAAGATTT
>URRQ01000022.1 GCA_900550235.1 uncultured Lachnospiraceae bacterium | reverse complement strand
TTTTTATATCTTCTAAACTCAAACCGTCTATTTCCTTTGCCCGCCTTTGTGCGGGCTATTTTCATTCAAAAGTTCGACGAAAGTCGAACTTTCCTATAAAGTAAAAAACAGACGGACAAAGGAATTTGTTAGATACTTTTGTCCGCCTGTGGTTGATGTCACATAAGATTCAATGATATTAAGTTTTTCTATTTTTTGCCTGTGTCTTTTTTCAGACTCTCTACTACAACTCCCGTCAAAGCAAACAGGGCAATGGCATTCGGGATTACCATTAACTGGTTAAACATATCGGAAAGATCCCAAACCAATGTGTTGGATGCCATCGTTCCAAGGAAAATAAATACCAAAGCAACGATACAGAATGGTACTTTTGCTTTTGGTCCAAATAAGTATGTAATGTTAATCTTTGCAAACAGATTCCAGCCAAGAATCGTAGAAAATGCGAAGAAGAATAAGCATACTGCCACGAACATATTTCCTAATTTGTCACCAAAGGCAACGCCAAACGCTGTCTGTGCAAGGTTTGTATTATTCAATGTATCTACTACGCTTCCGACATAACCATTTGCTAACGGTCCGTCTGATGTATAAAGTGTAGAGATGATTACAAGTGCATTTAGTGTTAACACTACGAATGTATCAATAAATACGCCTGCCATTGCAACTGTTCCTTGTTCGTGAGGACATTTTACCTGTGCAAGTGCGTGAGCATGAGGTGTAGAACCCATACCTGCTTCATTGGAGAATAATCCTCGTTTTGCACCCTGTGCAATTGCGATCTTCAATGCAGTTCCAAGACCACCGCCAATGATCGCTTGTGGTGCAAACGCATACTTGAAGATCATAGCAAATGTTTCCGGCACATATTTGATTCGCATAATCAATACAAGCAAACCGCCTAACAAGAAAATAGATGCCATAATCGGAACAAGTTTCTCTGTAACAGAGGCAAGACGTGATACGCCGCCCATGAAAATAAATCCACAGATCACTACAAGAATGATTCCGACGATCCATGAAGGAACGCCAAATGCTGTCTCGATCGTAGAACCGATGGAGTTAGACTGTACCATACATCCAAAGCATCCGAGTGCGAGAATGATCGCAATCGCAAAGAATCCTGCCAAGAATTTACCTAAACCACCTTTGAATGCTGTGGTGATATAGTAAACCGGACCACCTTGAATATTGCCGTCTTTGTCTACGACACGTGTTTTTTGTGCCAATGTTGCTTCTGCATAGATCGTTGCCATACCGAAGAAAGCAATGACCCACATCCAAAAGATTGCGCCCGGACCTCCGACTAAGATCGCACCTGCGGAACCTACGATATTACCGGTTCCTACCTGTGCTGCAATGGCTGTTGCAACCGCTTGGAAGGAACTCATCCCGCCGCCGTGATCTCCACCTTTGAAGTTCAAATCTCCAAAGATCTTCTTAAGACCGGCCCCTAAGTAACGTTGTACAAATCCTGTTTTGATCGTATACCAAATACCTACACCAAGTAACAGAAATATCAGAATATAATCTGATAAGTACGTGTTGATTGTCTGCACAATCGTTTGAATTGTTTCTAACATAGAAATCCCTCCTCTTCTATATCATAACAACCGAAGTTGTTATTCTCGTGAATCATTCATACGATATCCAACACCTAATTCATTGGTGATATACCAGCTTTCTCCGGGTTTTACCCCGAATTTTCTTCTTATATTTGCCATATTAACCTGAAGCTTTTTGGTACTTCCTTCATTGGAATATCCCCATACCTCTTTGATGATCGCCGCATATGTCATCATTTTCCCACAATGCTCGGAAAGCAATGCTACAATGTTATATTCTGTCTGAGACAAATGAATCTCTTCTTCTCCGATGTACACTTGCCTGCCGTCATAATCGATCGTCAGATCTTTGAGATGAAATTTTCCTCCCGGCAATCTTCCCTCATCAGAACTATGTCGGTAGTTACGAAGCGTCATTCGGATTCTTGCCAAAAACTCTGCGGAACTGAAAGGTTTTGTCACATAGTCGTTAGCGCCTGCATCCAGTGCCTCTACCTTGTCATCGTCAGTCATCCTCGCCGACAATACGATAACCGGTGTCAATGATTGTTCCTCTTCTCGGACAAATTCCAAGAACTTCATACCGTCTGCATCCGGAAGTCCTAAGTCCAACACGACTACATCCGGCTGATAAGAAGAAAACATTGCTTTTGCCATACTGCATGTTTCCGCCTGAATCACTTGATAATCCGAAGTCTCCAAAAGAGCTGCGATTACAGTTCGAATATTCTCTTCATCTTCCACAAGTAAAATCTTGTATTTGTTATTCATCTGCAATCTCATCCTCCTTTGCAAGACTAAAGCGGAACACTGCACCACCATCTCGTCTGTTCTCTGCACGAATTTCTCCGCCATGTGCTTTGATAATGGTTGCACAAACAGGAAGCCCTATCCCCGCATTTCTCTTTTGTGTATCTGAACTTTCTTCCAAGGCATCATAACAACCTGTAAAAATGTGATGTAAGCGTTCTTTTTTTATTCCGCATCCATCGTCTTCTACCTCAAAGACTGCCTGATCTCCAATCGTGAATACACGCAACGTAAGCTTTGTCATACCGTCTGCATGAAGCACCGCATTTTCCAGCAGATTAACAAGCACTTGCTCTATTAAAATTGCATCCATAGGAATCACAAGAATTTCGTCCGGAATATCTAAGTTTACTTCCTGCTCCGGATACCCTGCATGAAACTTTCTCATCACAGAATCCATCAGTTCATCCAGCACGATCGGAACCTTGATAATCTTCACTCTTCCATCGTCTATCTTCGTAATGGAAAGAAGATTCTCTACCATTCTCGTCAGCCACTTTGCATCTTCCTGAATGCTTTTTAAAATGCGATCCTCCTGTTCTGTCGTAAGACTTTCCCTCTTTTCCCGCAATGTTGAGCTTGCTCCATAGATTGTCGTAAGCGGAGTCCTAAGATCGTGAGAAATTGCACGCAAAAGATTCGCACGCATTCTTTCCTTCTCACTCTCTGCCTTCATTGCTTCATGTTCTTTTAGTTTTGTCGTCAACGTTCCCGTTAAAATAGCGATAATCACCATGATCACCGCAGAGATTAAATTAGATGTCGTAATAAAATCCCATTGAAAATACGGAAACGTAAATGCATAATTTACAGCCAGCACTCCCAATATGGCAGAGATTACACCGTAAATATAACCATCTGTTAAAAGAGAGATCAAAAATACCGCAAACACAAAAGTTGTCATACTATGTTTTTCCACATGTAATTCCTGCAATGTAAAGCTACATAATAATGCTACTGCAAGAATTCCGACTGTAATTCCAATATTTTTGAAAGTATTTTGTTTCTTCATGACTCTCTCCTTTAAGATTGTTTATATTTTATCATATCATTGGTTAAAAAACGGTTAAGATTCTTTTCTGATCTCCGAGCCGATCGCTCCAACTACGATAATGACTGCACCGACCATCTGTAAAAATGTCAAATGCTCCTGGAATACGAGAAATCCCACGATTGTTCCCACCACAACTTCTAAAGCAGACAGAATGCTCGTCGTTGTCGCTTCTACATATTGCGTAGACTTTACGCAGGCTACATTTGCAACCATCGTACATAGGATTCCGATTCCAAATAAGTCCCAGAACAAATTTGAAATTGGCGTATTTCCTATGTGCATAGCCACCGAAGAAAAGTCCATGCCAAATGCAAGTACGAAGGCAGCGCCTAAAAATCCATATACAAGGAGGGTATCTCTGTCATAATCTTTGGCAAAGAATTTTGGTAACAGGATTTGAAGCGCCACTCCGATTCCATTGATAATCCCCGCAAGGATACCGATTCCATCTAACCGGATGTCCCCTGCTCCGATTAGATTCGCTACGAGAACCGCACCGAAAAAACAGATCGCAATCGTAATAATTTTACTTTTTGCCAGTTTTTCCCGGAACATAAATATTCCAAGAATTGCTACCCAAATCGGACTCATGAACATTAAGACAGTCGCAACTCCGACCGGAATTCTTGAAACCGCCACGCTATAGCTCACAAAACTGATGCTATAAGCAACTGCCCCATATAAAATACAAATAATCAGTCCTTTCAAATCAATCTTTAACGCTTTCGGTTTCGTTATCAATAAAAATACAAAATACGCTGCTCCGGCAAGCGCGCAGCGAAAAAATGATATCTCGATATTGGAAAATTGAAACCGGGTAAGATCACGAACAAATATCCCCATGATCCCCCACATTACTGCCGTAATAACCGCTAATATAATACCTTTTTTACGCTGATTCATGTTCTTCTCCCCTTCGATATATAACTTGATTTTCTTTGATCGTTAGAAGAACCTTGATATCCGCGAGACTCTCTTTTTCTGCTTCTAACGGATTTTCATCCAGCACGACAAAATCCGCATATTTTCCAACTGCAATCGTTCCTTTCATTCCTTCTTCGTGATACTGATAAGCGCCATATACGGTAATCGCTTTCAACGCCTCTAACACCGAAATTCTTTCCGCTTCCCCTAAAATCTGTCCTGTTTTTGTTATACGGTTCACTGCACAGGAAACGGTACGCATCATATCCGGTGGCACGACCGGACTATCCTGATGGAAAGTGAATTTCAATCCACAATCTAACGCATCCTTTGCCGGTGAAATCTGGCTTGCACGATCCCATCCAAAATTCTTTCGATGTATATCTCCCCAATAATACGTGTGAGCGATGAAGAAGCTCGGCATCATTCCCAAAGCTTTCATTCGCTCCAGCTGTTCCTTTCTTACAAGCTGCGCATGCACCATCACCGGACGATAGCTTTCTTTCTCCGTTCTAGCCCCTAATGCCTGCTCAAACTGAGAAATGTACTGTTCTGCAGCCGCATCTCCATTACAATGCGCCAACAGCTGCTGTCCCTCATTAAGAGCAGTTTCTATGTACCCTCTTAATGTTTCATCGCTGTGAATCGGGTAACCACGATACTCGGTTTCTCCTTCATATGGTTCTAACATCCACGCAGTTTTCCCCTGTGGTGAACCATCTAGAAATACTTTATACCCGCCAAGCTTCAAATGCTTCTCATATTTCCCCACATATGGATTTGTCTTTTCCATCAAGTCGGTTGCCGTCATGATATCCACATAACCGACAATATCCAGCTTCAATATCCCCATATCTGACGCTGCTTTCAACAGTTGAAACAACGGTTTTGCCACCATTCCATCTTGTACCGTCGTAATTCCGTAGCTTGCATATAAATTCTGCGCTTCTACCATGAGATGCATCAATTCTTCCAAAGACGTCATCGGCAGTTTGGATTGAAACTCTAAAAATACTTTTTCTTCCATGTATCCATTCGGAATCTCAGTTCCCTCCACTCTTCCGTATCGTCCGTCCGGTCGATCTTCTGCCTTCTCATCAATACCTTGCAGTTTTAGCCCTTGACTATTTGTGACTCCCATATGGGAAGATGCGTGAATCAGCAACACCGGATTCGTCTCACTGATTTTGTCCAATGTAAATCTGTCCGGATGTCTTTCCTCCTGAAGAAAATTGTGGTCATAATTACAGCCTACGATCCACGCATCGTCAGAAAGTCCTCTTTTTTCTTTAAAGGCTTTCATTGCATCTACAATCTCCTGAAAGCTTGTACAATTCGTAAGGTCACATTGCGTCATAGAGTTCGCTGTTCCCGCAAAATGAGAATGTCCGTCGATAAAACCCGGAAGCATTGTCTTACCTTCCAAATCTACGATTTCATCTTCTTCTTTTTTTAATTTCAAAATCTCTTTCTCTGTACCCACTGCTTTTATGCGCCCATCTTCCACGCAGACAGCCTCGGCATACAAAGCATTCTCTTCCATTGTAAGGATTCTTCCGTTTACATAAAATGTCTTCATAATCGATCTCCTTTCATTGAATCAGGGTAGCCTCGCCATATAACGAACGATCTACCCCGTTTTGTTCAGATTATATATCAAATTCTTGAAATAGCTTTTCCAGACTGATTTTCAGCAGAAAATATGCTTTGATATATTTTATCATATTATGCTCTTTATGAAAACTCATTCTATGCTATACTTATACTAAATAATCACTCGCTCATAGAGCAAAAAGGAGACGTTATGAAAGTATTTATTAGTGCAGATATTGAAGGAATTGCTTCTACAGCATTATGGGATGAATGCAGCCCAGGAAAACCAGGATATGCAGAAGCGGCAAATCAGATGACGCAAGAAGTTCTTGCAGCTTGTCGCGGAGCTTTTGAAGCCGGAGCCGATCAAATTTATGTAAAAGACGCGCATAATCTTGGAAACAACATCGATGTGTACCAGATGCCTCCAAATGTGTACCTGCGCAGACGTTGGAGCGAAGCTCCTCTTGCAATGGTTGAAGGACTGGACGACTCTTTTGATGCCGCTCTTTTTGTCGGCTATCATTCTGCCGCCGGTATGAACGGAAGTTTTCTCGCTCATACCATGAATCCTCGCATCGAATACATCAAAATCAATGGAACTTTAGCAAGTGAATTCATGATTTTCAGCTATGCCGCTGCATATTATCATGTTCCAACTGTTTATTTATCCGGAGACAAACAGCTTTGTGAATCCTATGCTTCATTGCACCCTAAGCTTATTACTACAGCAGTAAAAGAAGGGGATTCTTTCGCCGCAGTTTGTATGTCGCCAGTTCAAGCAATCGCTTCTATTGAAAAAGATGTAACTTACGCATTAAAACAAGATTTGTCAAATGCCTGCATTACCTTGCCGGATACATTTGACGTAGAAATCCGTTATAAAGATCATCCAAATTCTTCCAAACCATCTTACTATCCAGGTATGAATCGATTGGATGCCAATACATTGGTTTTCCATGCAAATGACTACATGGATGTATTGACTATGATGAAATTCTGTTTATAATCAAAACAGATAACAGAAAGGAGTTAAAACTATGAGAACGAAAGAAGAAAGTATTGCTCTCATCAAAGCATTGAGTAATGCCAATGGTGCATCCGGATTTGAGGATGAAGTTGCAGAAATTGGAAAACAAGAAACGCAAAGTTATTGTGATGTCACCATCGACTCTCTAAGAAATACTTATATGAATTTAAAAACAAACAAAGGACGGAAATTAAAAGTATGGATGGATGCCCATAGTGATGAGGTCGGCTATATTGTGCAGGCAATCAAGCCAAACGGGACGATGCATTTTCTTACACTTGGCGGAACAGAGGTGGCGAATCTCCCATCCAACAAAGTGCGTGTCAGAAATGATGACGGAGAATACATTTCCGGTGTAATCACAAGTAAACCACCGCATTTTATAAGTGAAAACGAAAGAGGAAAAGTTCGAACACTTTCCGATATGGCCATTGATGTGGGGGCTACAAGCGCAGAAGATTTGAAACAAAACTTCCATATTCGTATGGCAGCTCCCGTTGTTCCGGATGTAACATGTACCTATGATGAAAAAAGAGACTTATTTATGGGAAAGGCGTTCGATTGCCGTGTTGGCTGTGCCGCCTTGATCGAGTCTTTAAATCGTCTAAAAGATGAAACTCTTGACATCGATGTGGAAGCAACGATGACGGTTCAGGAAGAAGTCGGTGACAGAGGCGCTATGGCCGCTCTCTATAATATTGATGCCGACGTCTGCATCGTATTTGAAGGCTGTCCGGCCGACGATACGTTTTCACCGGATTATATGATACAAACCGCATTGCGAAAAGGTCCTATGCTTCGTCACTTTGACTGCTCCATGATTACGAATCCAAGATTCCAAAGATTTGCGTTGGATCTTGGTGAAGAACTTGGAATTCCTGTTCAAGAATCCGTAAGAAGCGGCGGTGGAACAAATGGAAAATATATCCACGCTTCCCGCCACGGTGTTCCGACTATCGTAATTGGTGTTCCGGTACGTTATATTCACAGCCATTACGGCTACTGCACATTGGAAGACTATGAGAACTCCGTTCGTCTCGCAGTAGAGATTGTAAAAAGATTAAACGAAGAAACCATTTGCAAATTCTAAAGTAAGAAGGAATGTGCCGAAGCACATTCCTTTTTCTATCACTATCCTTTTATTCTTCTGCCAAAATCGCAGCTCCAATCGCACCTGCATAACGTGCGAGAGGTTTGCTTGATACCGGCGCATTCAACGCCTTGGATAATCGTTCAAGTACATAAGAATCTTCACAAAGCCCTCCTGTTAAGAAATACCTTTCTCCCGGCACCTGTGCTATAAGCTGAACAACCTTTGTAACAACCGATTCGATTACCCCATATGCGATATCCTCTCTCGGTGTTCCTTTTCCGATCAAACTGATGACCTCAGATTCAGCAAATACTGTACACATGGAACTGATCGTAATCGGATTTCCTTTTCTCGCTAATTCTGAAAGCTCATCCTGTGTAAGCCCCAATCTATTGGTCATGACTTCGATGAATTTTCCTGTTCCGGCAGAACACTTGTCATTCATAATGAATTTCATGACTCTACCCTTTTTCAACACAATTCCTTTTGTATCCTGACCGCCGATATCAATAACAGTTCCATCTTCTTCAAACAAGAACTGTGCGCCCTTTCCATGACACGTAATCTCTGTCACGACTTTGTCTGCATAAGGCACTGAAATACGCCCGTACCCTGTTGCTACATAGCGACTGTTTTCCTTTGTAATTCCATCTTCCTCTAACATAGAATAAATCGTCTCTGCTACTTTTCTACTACTAAATCCAGTATCCAAAAGAATCGTTTTTACCACTTGATTATTTTCAATGACTGCCACCTTTGCAGCGCTGGACCCAATATCTATCCCTACCTGATACATAATAATCTCCCTCCGTATCAATCTCTCAAATTCATTCTATATCTCGCCGCAATTTCCGTCAAATAGAGTTTATCTATAAGTATATAGAATTTATCAATTTGCTATAGAAATTCATTCGCTTTATACTTAATATAACTGATTACGCTTATTATGAAAGGATGAAAAAACATGAGCACATTAGAATTACCAAAATCATTTGATGACTTTGTTGATGCACGAAAAGCAGGATTCTTAAAAGTAAAAGAATTTGTTGAAAACGGAGGACATTTAGTAGGAATGTTCTGCTCCTATACACCACTTGAATTATTTGATGCTGCCGGTGTTGCATGCGTAGGTCTTTGCGGAACAAGCAACGAACCGATTGCCGATGCCGAGAAAGTTCTTCCTAAGAACTTATGTCCACTGATCAAATCAAGCTATGGTTTTGCCTATACAGACAAATGTCCATATACATATTTCTGCGATTTTATCGTAGGTGAGACAACATGCGACGGAAAGAAAAAAATGTTCGAACTTTTGGACGAAATCAAAGAAACTTACGTTCTTCACCTTCCACAGAGCCAGAAAAGAACTTACGCAAAAGATATCTGGTATGAAGAAATCAAACTTTTAAAAGAAAAATTAGAAGAAAAATATGGCATTGAAATTACAGATGAAAAATTAAGAGAAGCGGCTCATAAGAGAAATGAGCTTAGAAAAACTCAGATGGAATTATACGCATTACAGGGCGCTACACCACCTGCAATGAAAGCAACGGAAGTAATGTCCACACTTGCACAAGGAATGTTCAACTTCGGTGTCGATGAGCAGCATGCAAGCTACAAAGCAAAAGTAGACGCTGCCAAAGCTGCCGTAGCTAACGGAACAAATCCTGATCTTTCTAAAGCAAAGAGAATCCTTCTTACAGGATGTCCATCCACAGGAGTTATCCAGAAAGTGGGAATGACAATCGAAAACAATGGCGGCGTTATCGTTTGCCTTGATGACTGTGGCGGTGAAAGAACACAGAAAATGTTAGTTGATGAAGATGCTGATGATATCTTAAGAGCAATTTCTGATCGCTACCTTGAGATTCACTGTTCTGTTATGACAACAAATGAGGGACGTATCGAAAATACAAAAGAAATGTGCAAAAAATATAACGTTGACGGTGTCGTAGAAATGGTTCTTCAGGCTTGCCATACATTCAACGTAGAAGCAAACTATATGCAGAGAATGTGTGAAGAAGAAGGAATTCCATACATGAAATTGGAAACAGACTACTCTACAACAGACAGCGGACAGATTGAAACAAGACTTGCAGCATTTATTGAAATGTTATAAAGAAAAAATTTTTCTGCCACCAGCTACAATAGTTGGTGGCAGTTTTTTTCAACGTTCTACTATTTTAGTACGATTTCTTTCATTGTCCCTGATTTCAGCAAAAATCCCATGTTTTTTGAACATTGTATTCCAACCATTTTTGCCTTTCCAAGTACTTCAATACAGCCTTCTCCATAGGTAATTTCATTTGAAACACCTATATCTGAAAGCTCTGCTTTCTCTGTTCCAAGAAGTGCAAATGTTGTTTTCGGGCAAAGCATCAAAAGAGTATGCTCATCCGAACACTCCTGTGCTTCTTTCAAAAAATCATAAGTAAAGTCTTCTACCATTTGTTCTGCCATCTTTGGTCCGAGTATATTCACACCTCCCGCCGAATCTGCATAACTGATAAAATCCACCCCATACTTTTTTGCTTCTTCTATGTATCTCAATATTTGAGTACCAACTTTTTGAAATACAGATTTCATGAATTCAGGTTCTTTACGCATTCCTTTAAAAATATGTTTGATATCGATCAATACATTGAGAATGGTAATCGGCCCCGAAACTTCAAGCATTACATGTTCTCCTTGTTCATGAAGGATCTGGCACGCTTTGAGGACTTCTTGCATTCTTCCTTTTGCAAAATCAATTTCTTCGATATCCCCTAGTTCCTTATAGTTTGTATAGAGATATTCTTTTGCTCTCGGTCCTGCAACTTCATTGCCTAGTGTTATAATTCCTCCCATGGCTTCCGCTTCTACAGTATGACAAAAAGGCAAAACACAGATTGGGATTCCTTGTTTCTCTTTTTGCCTCTTTGAAAGCGCAGCCATCATGTCGGCATGCAAATATACATCGGGAAATGTAAAGCCTAACTCTTTCACTATCTCCGAATGATCTAAGACTCCATTGTCATAAGTACATTTAAAATCTTTAATGCTACTCATAGTTCTACTACTCCTACCCTATTTCAAATTAGGAAAAATCAAGCATTCAGAAAACAAGCGTTCATAATTTTCTGTTGCGCCTAATTCCATATAATCCATCTGACCGGCAAGTTCTTCCATCTCTCGTTTCACTTTTGCCGACATCAGAGCCATATATGCTCCTGTTTTTGAAAGGGTATATATAGCAATTATCACAAGCATTGGCCATGTCGTTAAGTACCAATTTTTAGGTGAAAACCCAAAATTCGATAAAACTTGATTGATAATTCCGTCTGTTGCAACAAAACCAAATTTCCAAATCATAGATGTACCTACGACAGGTGTCGGCCCACCAGCTTCTACGCAATACACTCCGCCAAATCCTTGCTTTACAATATCTTCTAACTCCGGTGATTCATCATGCTCATTCAAATATTCCATAACGGAGGTCAATTTTTCTCCTCCTAATAAATTCGATGTGGAATCTGCTTTCGGATCACATCCTATCTGCATTACTTTATATCCCATACTCGCAAGAGCCGCAGATAGTGAACTCGTAAGCGTAGACTTTCCAATTCCACCTTTCCCATAGATTGCAAACTTTTTCATACTTAATTCCCTTCTTTTAACATTTCTTGAAAATATATACTTGCCTTCTCTCCAAAAATATTTGGACTTTGATTGGCGTAAAAAACTGCAGAAACTGCAATATGTGGAAGCGCTATTATTTTCTTTGGCTTGTACGGAAGCATTGCCTCACAAAACGGATCCGCCACTACCAGATCATATGGCATTTGCGTTTTCAAAAATGTTTGGAACGTCTCCTCATCTTTTATCTGAAGATCATGCTCTTCTACCATCTCTTCATCCATTTTGAAGAAGGAGGCTACATCAACCGTTTCAAACTGAAATTCTTCTTTTAATAGTTTTCTAAGTGCACATCCTGTATATTGTTCTGCGATCACTAACGCACGTTTGCCGCTTTTGTCTTCTCTTATCTGCCTGCACTTCTGCGGTTCTTCTCCGGTCAATACCTGATGTACCTGTTCTTTCCATTTTTCTGTTTCTACTTTTCCAAGCGGATAACCAACAAGATATGGTGTGCCATATTTTTTCTTCAGATATTTTACTGTTTTTAATCCGGAAACCGATACCGCAATGTTTAATTTTGAACCTGCTGCCCCGGCAATTTCTCGAATTCCACCATTAGCTCCCCAAACAATCGGATTGTTCGCTCCAGCTTCTTTCAGCAGCTCTATACACTCACGAATCTGTGTATAATCCCACATATCAATTGGGGTTGCTCCCAAAACATGAACATCACCTGTCGCTTCTTGTTCTTCATTGACAAATGTAGTTGCCAAAGCCTGATATGCTTTTTCCTGCCCGCTATCGTAACAATTTAATCCATTTGTAGAAACTGCAATATTCGGAATTACTTCTTGTGTATAGCCTTCTCTTTGGAGCGATTGACAAATTTCACGTCCAATCCCTTCCAAATCTGCTCCTATCACCGCTGAAACCGGTGTCCCTATTAATCCTATAAATTCTCCACCGGCATCCTGATATGTACGAATCGCATCTGCTTTCACCTTTTTATCAATTCCCATAACAACTTGCTTTTCTCGTAGTGAAGCAGTAAATATTCTTCGCTTCTCATTACCGCCTTTTGGATCCTCTCCAAACAAAAATCCCCCCATACAAGCTCCTGCATCACAAAAGATCAGCATTCCATCCATATCATGCAAGACACTTGCCGCACCGGAATAATCTCCTGCCAGAGAACCAATCGTCTGAAATAATTTTGCCATCTTACAGAACCTCCTTTGGATATTTTTTCCACTGCCGTTGGAACATCGATTCTACAATTGGATTCTTCTGATTTTTCTTCTGAATATCAGGTTGAAATTGCAGAAGAATCTGATCCATCGCCTGACTATATGTCACAAAGTCATACGGTTCTTCCGGTAATTGAAGTGTCTGAAGCCCTTCTATATTTTTTAAAGCCAAAATGCCTCCTACCGCAACATCTACTGCCTCCGGCTGTTCCATATATTTTCTCATACTAATATCCGGTGCAAGAAGAACTTTCGTATGCGGACTATGCTCTCTTAACCATTGATAATACTGTAAATCTGTCTTCACTATCTTCTCTACAAATACGTATCGGATATCCCATCCAACCGCAGTAAGATCACAAGCCGCTTTAATAGGAAGATAATCAATTCTTTGACCAACTGCAAATGTTTTACCTTCCACAAGTTCTTTTACTTTTTCTGCTTTCTCTTTTGCTTTCTCATAATAAGTTTCTACAGGTAGCTTACAATCTAATAACTTCTCTAATTCCTTATAGTTCTCAAGAATTGTTTCATAATTCATATGTTGATTCCAGAAAAAATATGGAATATGGTATTTCTTTTCCATCATTTTTGCTGCATAGAGATGAAATTCGCTAAGCACAACATTCAAGCAAGCTTCTCCCATTTCATCAAAGTCCTGTAATGTCCGGCACTGACGAATTTCCCTAACTTCGTAGCCTGCCTCTTCCAGCACCTTATAAAAATCTGTTTCTTTATCCGCAGGATCGATTTTTCCTAAAAGATTCACCAATTTTTTCTTTGGTTTTTCGATATCTGTTTCAATCAATCCATATACCATATGTGGAAATTTGTCTGTATGTTTTACTTTACTTTCTGCTAAGATCGGGTACATTTCTACCACTCCGAAACGTATCCCATACTCATCGTATAATTTCTTTTTTAGTCCCGTATAATCAGATCGTATCAATCCATCGACACAAGTTGTCGTAATTGTGATCACTTTTGGCTGTGGAGATAATGTTTGAAGTAATTTTTCGATTGTTTTCCAAAGAACATCCACTACTTTTCCGCCAACAATTTCCTGTTCTGTTAAGAAAAGACTATACACTCCGTCACTATATCCATTCATCTTTAAATCAAAATCACAATGGCGTTGGCAAGCTACCGGCGAAACAAGGATATGAATCGATTCCGGTACAAATTTAGCTGTTCTGGATAAACCTCCCATTCCACGTTCCCCAGCTCCCAGACATCGAAATCCTTCTCTTTGAAATAATGTCCTTTCCTCTTTGCTAGGTTTTTCTTTCTCTAAATACTCGCAAATCTCTAAAATATCATATATTTTGAAATCCTTCCTCATCTCTCTCCTTCTTTCTACTCATACTGTTAAAAGTATAGCATTAATTTTTTAAGAAGTATAATTGATACGTTCTATAAAAATACAGCCATATATAGACAATATCTATATATGGCTGTATTCTTTCACTCCACATCCATCTTTACATGCTAACAATTCTATATAACATTTCCTATACTCGTCCTGCCGAATGTCATTCAGAATCTTCTTGCATTCATCTATTCCGGCTCCTGTTAAAAATTGGGGCATCGCTTTTACTTTTAATCTCTTCATTCTTTCCTGAACGCAAAACGCCATTTGCCCAGGCATGTCTATGTTTTCTCCATGAATGATTTCTTTGTCTACCGTAGTGTATTTCCATTCAAAATCCATTTTTAGATTTTTTAGCACTTCTATAAACTCTTCAAATGTAAGAACCACATCTACATGTCCCTTTTCATTTAATTGTCTTTTTTGTTCTTTCTTTTTCCAGTAACATGGACCAATAAATACTGTTTTTACATTTGCATTTTCTTCCTTAACTTTGAAAGAAGCTAAATGCATCGGCGACTTTGTACTCGATAAATATACGGATAGTTCCGGATACTCTTTCTCCACCAACCGAACAATTGCCGGACAACTTGAGGATATGATGATCTTCTTATCCTCTGTTCTTGATTCCCATTCTTCCACTTCCTGAGATGCAAGTTGATCTGCCTCCTCTGCAATCTGCCGCCATGTGAAAAACCCGGCGTCTGATAATGCTTTATAAAACATTTCTTTTTGAACGGGATCTCCCAATGTTTTTTCTACGGTGGGCGCTAAAAGGGCGCATACTTTTCTCTTATTTTCTAATAACTGTACTACTGTTTTTACATCTTCTTCTATCATAATATTTATGAAATCAATATATCAATTCTAATGTTACCTTTGTTAGTTCTTAACGATATTAAAAACGAAAAATTTCTTACTGCTTTAATTATAAAACACTCAACCTCCCATGAAATATAGTTCTGAGCATTTTTCATAATTAATCCCAATATTCAGCAATGTAGTGTCTTGCCTCCTCTTCCGTTAAAGAAAATGCCTTCGCGATTTTCCATAAAGCATCATCTTGTGGCACTTGAAGTTCCTGACATAACCGTACCATTCCTATAATTCCATCAAGCTTACCCTCGCGTATTCCCTCACGTTTACCAGACTCGTGTCCTTCCTTCCACGATTCTTCTTTCAAAAATTCTCGATATTCATTTTCATCCCATTCTGTCAAAATACTATTCATGATCGCGCTCCTGTTTCTACGAAGTATCTCTGCAAGAATATCATTTTGAATGCACTCATCGATTGCCTGTTCGACCGCTTCTTGATGCTTCATGCCTTGTGCCAGGTTTCTACGAACGATGGCAATAAACTGGCGTATTCTTTTAACGTCTTGCAACGTTCCATCAATTCTTTGTTTTGTCCATAATTTACATTCAGCACCAATGCCGCACATTCTAAAGCCAGAGGTTTCCCCTTTCCGTTTTCGATAAAAAGTGTACTTAGTTTTAATTCCTGACGTTCCGGTTTTTCCTCAACTCCATTGTAAAAGACAATGTACTGCGGAAAAGGAATCTTAAGCTCCGAAGTGGAATATAATTTATGTTTCATCGGTTCGGTGTATGCTTTATATACAGATGAAAAATAAAACAATCCACGTAAGGGGAGATTGGGGCAAAAAGTACTCTGGTGTTCATAGAGATTCATCTCGTCTCCGATAATAAAAGACAGATCATTCCGCATCCCCATATAGACCACATCCTCGATCGTCGTAATCTCCAGATCATCCGGATTCGTATAATGGCTTTCATTCACCGCATTATAAAGCTCCAATAGTTCTTTCTTTTCGTGAAAAATTAGACGAAATAAACGGTCTTTATACTTCGTATTCAATTTATAATCATTCATGAAGTTCCTCCTTTATCATAACAAAATATCAGTATCCTAACAAGACTAAGAGCAGACTCTTAGATAAAACATCTTCCAGATGGTATCCCGACTTTCTATAAATTTGCAAATCTGATTTTTTATGTGACGAATGTCACAGATTATTTTTGAATTCATTTAGATAATTAGAAATCTTAATTTATGGTATGAATATAGCATAGTTACATAATCCATGCAATTAAAAATAGATAAAATAATTTATCCTTACTAATTAAGACCATTTGACTGGAATCGTAAAGATAAAATTTTTCTGCCACCAAAGTTGGTGGCAGAATTTGCCTTTTCGTAAAATTCAACTTCAAACATATAATATTATTCCCTCTTCAGAATATTTATATTCTCATAATATGGTATATATGCCATATTATCAATATTAAATCACAATTTCACGAACGGAGAACCTTCATTACTCTGTAGATATCACTCTAGAATCTACGACAATATACACTTCTCTCCCCGTCAGTTTTTCAATCACTTCTTTATTATCCTGATGCATGAAATTTCCCTCTTCATACCGATTCAATATGATTGCAGCAATTTCAAATCCTTTTTCTTCCAAATATTTAACTGTTAATAGTGTATGATTAATTGTACCAAGGCCTGCATCTGCTACAACAATAACAGGAAGCTTCGTCATACGAATGACATCTTCCAGCATCAACTCTTTTCCTTCCTCCAAACAAAGAGGACACAAAATCCCGCCGCTTCCTTCAGCGATTACAAGCTCATATTCTTCTTCTGTTTTTTCAAAAAGTTCCCGAATAGGCTCTAACTCAATCTGTTCTCCTTTACGTCTGGCTGCCAAATGCGGAGACACTGCTTCTTTATAACTATAGACTACGAATTCTTTCGGATCTATTTCAATATCGGCCTGCTCGCAAACATATTTTGCATCTCCCAGAATCCACTTTCCATCGTTCCATTCCATACCGCTCAATGCTGCTTTAAAATATCCGACATACACGCCTTGCTCTCGAAAGTATTTCGCTATTTTTCCAGCTACAAACGTCTTTCCAACATCCGTATCTGTTCCTGTAATAAAGTATCCTTTTCTATTCTTCATATCCAAGCTCCTGAATTCTTTGTTTATCCTGTTCAATCATACTACCGGATGTTGTTAACATATCTCCGGTAATGGCTCCATTTATCCCACCCGCGAATAAATTAGCGCCACCATCTTGTAGCTGAATTCTTCCACCCGCTGTACGAATCCATACATTTGGCAAAAGGAATCGGAATATTGCCGCCGTCTTTCTAATTTCTTCTTCTGAAATAGGTTCTAATTTCTCCAATGGGGTTCCCGGAATCGGATTTAAAATATTGAGCGGAACGGAACACACCTCCAGTTTTCTTAATTCTATTGCTAAGTCTACTCGATCTTCTCTCGTTTCTCCCATTCCAATAATACCACCACTGCACACTTCAAGCCCTGCTTTCTTCGCATTCTGAATAGCTTGTATTTTTTCTTCATAACTGTGTGTTGTACAAATCTCCAGAAAATATCTTCGAGATGTTTCTAGATTATTGTGGTATCGTGTCACTCCTGCTTCTTTTAATTTCGTAAAATCTTCCAAATCCAGTAAACCGTGTGAACCACATAAAGATAACTCTGTATTTTTTCTCAAATATTTGTATCCCTCACATACCATTTCCACTTCTTTTTTAGAAAGCCGCTTTCCGGATGTCACAACGGAATATCTCAATATTCCTCGTTCTTCATTATATTTCCCAAGCTTAAGAAGCTCTTCTTTTTCTAATAAAGGATAAGTCTCACATCCGGTTCCATGAAAAATGGATTGTGCACAAAATTTACAGTTTTCCGAACATTTTCCACTTTTCCCATTGATAATCGTACAGAAATCAAAATGATTCCCGCAGAATCTTTTTCTTATTTGGTCTGCCGCATCGGCAAGCTCCTCTACACCGCAATCCCATAACTCCATTACTTCTTCTTTTTCTATCATTTTTCCTGATAATACCTTTTTCAGAAGTGCGTCCCATTTTTCTTCCATTCTTTTCCTCCTATTGCATATGCGCAATTACGTTCCTAAGCCTTGGCGCTATCATCGATGCCAAAACGCAAAGCACCAGATCTCCTGGAAGATCCAGTGGAAAACAAGACAGTAAGATTACAGAAATTGGAGTTTTCGTTCCCAAATAGAAATTCAAAATCAAATATTTATACAATAATCCAATTCCGTAGGTGATCAAAAGTCCTATAATAGCTGCTTTCAACATGCCACACATCGTATTCTTTTGTTTCTTTGCAATCCATCCGACACCATATGCCGCTACAATAAATGCAGCTAAAAATCCAAAGCTCGGTCTTACGATATAGCCGATTCCGCCTCCTGCTGCAAAGATTGGGATTCCCAACAGTCCCAATAATACATAACATCCAACAGATGCTGCACCTCTTTTGGCACCAAGTATCATACCTGCCAGCAATACAAAGAAAAACTGTAGCGTAAAATAATCCAAATAAGGTACCGGAATCTGGATAAACGCCCCAGCTGCTACCAATGCTGTAAATAGACCTTCGTATGCCAACGCCCTTGTCTTTTCATGCATCATTTTTCTTCCCCTCTACTTTGTACGTACAGAAATTTCTCCCGCAGTCAACGTAACACTTCCATCTTTTGTTTCCACTAATAAATGTCCTTGCGCATTCATCCCTGTAACGAAACCTTCTTTTTTCTCATCCTTTTCTAACCATGTGATTTCTTTTCCAATGACACAAGAATGTGCCCTATACTCCTCCATAAGCTCTGGAGCTTCTAAATTTTCTGCTAATCGGAACAATTCTTCTGTAATCGCTGCAACAAGCTCATTCCGTGTCACGCTATCTGCCAAAAGCGAACCCGCAATCTCTTGGAGTTCCTCTGGATACTCCTTCGTTGATACATTCAAACCAATTCCAACTACAACCGTTGTAAGTATTCCACTTTCAAAATCACTAACTGCCTCTGTCAAAATTCCACAGATTTTTTTCCCATCCAAATAAATGTCATTGACCCATTTAATGTCACATTTTATATTCGTAAGTTTTTGAATCGCGCGGACAACTGCAACCGATGCCGCCACTGTAATCGGAACAAATTTTGCAAGACTCGTTTCCACCGGAAATACAAGGCTCATATAAATTCCTGTTCCATATGGGGAATAAAAATCTCTTTTTCTTCTCCCCCTACCGGCCGTCTGCTCTTCCGCAAGAATCAGGCACCGCTCCGAATGTGACGCAGACATTTTTTTCGCATAATTATTCGTAGAATCTACCGTTTTTAATACTTCTATCTTTAAAGTTTTATACTCTTCCGGAAGATGCAAGCGTATCCCTTCCACAGACAAAACATCACTATGCTCTTCCAGATAATATCCTTTATTTTTTACAATCCCTAAATGATATCCTTCTTCTTGAAGCACACGAATTGCTTTCCAAATAGCAGCCCTTGTTACACCAAGCTGATCTGCCATCTCTTGTCCTGATAATACTTTCCCTCGATTTTGTTCAAGCAACTGAATCATTTCTTGCTTTACTGACATATATTTCACCTCTCTCGCTATCACTATACAAGAAAAAAGTCTTTATGTAAACCTATTTTCATTTTAAGTTTACATAAAGACTCATGAAACATTATTCTTTTATATCTCCCGCCGCCTGCGGTCCTTTTGTTTTTCCACCTGCAAGGATCAATACAAGCATTGTTAATACATAGGGCAGCATCTGCAAAAACTGCTCCGGAATGTCAAATTCAACAGTAATTCTAATTGCCTGGGAGAAGGCAAATAGAATACTCGCTAAAAAGGAGCCAACCGGATTCCAGCCACCGAAAATAGTTGCTGCAAGTGAGATGTACCCTCGTCCTGCAACCATCTCTTTTACAAATAAGTTGCTTTGTACAATGGATAAATATGATCCAGCTAAACCGCAAAGCATTCCACATATGATTACAGAAATGTAACGATACTTGCTCACATTTACTCCTGCTGTTGCTGCTGCTTTTGGATGATCTCCAATTGTGCGAAGTCGTAAACCTGTTTTTGTGCGATACAACATATACCATGAAAAAGCTACAATAAATACCATCATATATAAATACGGGGATTGATCTTCAAATAATTCCCCAATCAATGGAATTTTATTTAAAACTGGGATTGTGACTGTTGGAATTTGTTCCACTTCTGCACTTAATCCTTCTTTGTTCCACATCATTTTACAAAGTACAAGTGTTAACCCTGATGAAAAAATATTAATACCAACACCGCTTACTGCCTGATTTGTGTGATAACGAATACAAAGTACTGCATGCAGCAATCCCATCATTCCACCAAACGCAACCGCTGTCAAAGTTCCTAACCATGGGTTCTGGAAAATTGCTGTTCCCATAACTGCACCAAAAGCTCCCATCAACATCATACCTTCCATACCTAAGTTGATGATTCCGCTTCGTTCACAGATTACACTTCCGATGGATGCCAAAATAAGTGGAATTGCCATTCGAAGTGTCACGAGTAACATATTCATAGATAAAAGATGTTCTAAGTTTTCCACTTATTTCGCCTCCTTTCTTTTAATAAAAGAAACTAATTCCGGTGTTGCAACAAATAAAATTACAAGTCCCTGCATTACTTTAATCATGCTTGTAGACACACCAGCTACATAACTCATCTTCATCGCTCCGGATTCTAATATTCCAAACAATAACGCACTCAAAATCACACCTGCCGGATGATTATTTCCTAATACCGCTACTGCAATTCCGGTAAATCCATATCCCGGCGAAAAACCTTCTACAAATTTTCCTGTCTTACCGAGCACTTCCGTTACTCCGGTCAATGCTGCTAATGCACCACTAACTGCCATTGTAATAATTACAGTGCGCATAATGCCAATCCCTGATGCTTGTGCTGCTGTTGCGTTTTCGCCAACCGCACGAATATTGAATCCTGCGCGTGTTTTATGAAAGAAAATATATATCAATACTGCCAATACCACTCCAACAATAAGCGCTGTTGTTAATTGTGATTTGGGAACTAACTTTGTAAGCATATTTTCTCTTCCAATGGATACAGTCTGCGCAATCTTCGATTTCGGATCTTTTAATGGACCATGTACACAATAACTCGTGAAAAACTTCAAAATATAATTCATCATAATTGCAACCAACACTTCACTGATTTGAAGCTTTGCTTTCAGAAATCCATTCATTCCTCCGACAAGAGCACCTGCCAACATACCTGTCAGAAATGCTGCAGATATAATCACCACTCTTGGCATCCCCTGTAAAGCAATTGCTGTTGCTGCTGCCGTCAAACCTCCAATATAAAGTTGACCTTCACAACCAATATTAAATAATCCCGCCTTGTTTGAAAATGCACATGCCAATCCAACAAATAATAACGGAACCGTTTTTCCAAATGTTGTTGCAATCGAACTTCTTGATCCTAAAGCACCGTTGAGTAATGCCTGAAATGCTTCTATTGGATTTTCTCCTGAAATCAGCATCAGTCCTGCTGTAATCAGCAAAGATAAAAAAATGGCAATTACAGACAAACAAATTTTTTCCAATCCCGGAATCTCTTTGTAACACTTCTTTTTTCTCTCTATCTTCATGACTTAGCACCTTTCTGTCCGGCCATCAAAAGACCAATTGACTCTTTTGTGAATTCCTCATTCTTTCTCAGTGCCATAACTTCTCCTTTGTAAAGCACAGCGATTCTATCACATAATTGGAAAATATCTGTCAATTCTGCAGAAATGAGTAGAATTGCTTTTCCTTGCTTTCGTAACTCTAGTAGTATTTCATGAATATAATGAATCGCTCCAATATCAAGTCCGCGTACAGGTTGACAAACCAATACAAAATCTGATTGCTTTTCTACTTCTCGACTTAATACCATTTTCTGCTGATTTCCACCAGATAAAGAACCGATATTTTGTTTTTCGTTTACTGCACGAACATCATATTTTTTCATAGATTCTACAGTAAACCGATTTAAAAACGAAAAATCAATCAACCCTTTTTTTACAAACTTTTCTTCATATTGATTGCCAAGCAAATAGTTTTCTAAGATAGAAAATCCCGGAAGAATTGCTCGTTGATGTCGTTCAGAAGGAATATAGCTCATTCCTTTTTCTAAACGCTTTTTGGTTGACCATTTTGTAACATCTTCTCCTTTTATAACAATAGAGCCTTCTTTGCATTTACGAAATCCCATCAACAATTCTTCCAATTGCATCTGCCCGTTGCCTTCTACACCGGCAATTCCTACAATCTCACCAGCATGAATATCTAAAGAAATCGTATCCGTTGCATTGTTCAAAAGTCTTACATTCTGAATCTCCACGATTTTATCGCCAACCTGATTTGGCTCTCTTTCCAAACTAAATGTAATCTCATGACCAACCATCTGATTTGCCAGATCTGTTACCGTAACATCCTTTGTAAGTGCCTGGAAAACAGATTTTCCAGCACGCAGTACTGTCAAAGAATCGGACACAGCCTTTGTTTCATTTAACTTATGTGTAATAAAAATAATTGTTTTTCCCTGTTTTTTCATATCGCGGAAAATATCTAAAAGTTGCTCTACCTCCTGTGGTGTCAACACAGCTGTTGGTTCATCTAAAATTAAAATTTCCGCACCGCGGTACAATGTTTTTAAGATTTCAACACGTTGTTTCATTCCAATAGAAAGATCTGCTACTTTATCCTGCACATTCAATCCAAAATGATAACGATCTGATAATTCCTGAACTCTACGAATTCCTTCTTTACGATTGATGGCAAACTTACCTGGTTCATTTCCTACAATAACATTCTCCCAAACGGTCAATGCATCTACGAGCATAAAGTGCTGATGCACCATGCCGAGTCCGCACTGAAATGCTTTTCTGGCAGAATGCTTTGTAATGACTTCCTCATTGATTTTTAATACGCCTTCATCTGCCTTATATAATCCAAACAAAATATTCATCAACGTTGTCTTTCCTGCCCCGTTTTCACCGAGAAGACAATGGATTTCTCCTTTTTCTACGAGAAAATCAATATTGTCATTGGCAGCAAAATTACCAAAACGTTTTGTTATATTTCTCATTTCTACAGCATACATGATCGCTACCTCTTATTTTACTTCTGTCGGAACCTCAATTTCTCCATTGATAATCTGTTCTTTTAATGTTTCTAATTCTTTTACGATTTCTTCAGAAACCTTAATGTTACTTCCTTCTAATGTGTAATCAATACCATTGTCAGCAAGTCCAAGTGCTGTTTCTTTTCCAAGTGTTAAACTATCTTCCAATACCCCATTTACAATATCAAATACAGCAACATCTACACGTTTTAACATACTTGCAACAATGTGATCTGGATCAATAATATTCTGATTAGAGTTTGCACCGATTGCAATAAAATCGTTTTCTTTTGCTGCTGCAAATACACCAAGTCCTGATCCTCCAGCTGCATGGAATATGATATCATATCCTTTTGTTTTCTGTGTCGTAGCAATTTCTTTTGCTGTTGTTGTATCACCAAATGGATTGTCTCCACCTACATACTGGATTGCAACATCTGCATCTTTATCTACATACTTGATACCTGCTTGGTATCCAGCTGCGAAACGGTTGATTGTTTCATTTTCTAATGCACCAACAAATCCATATTTGTGATTATTTTCTAAGTTGAAAGCCCCTGCATCCTGTTTCATGTATGCAGCAAGTGCTCCTACTAAGAATGCACCTTCCTGCTCTCTACATGCATAACTTACAACGTTGTCTTCTAATAAAATAGAGTCTACTAATGCAAATTTCTGATCTGGATAATCTGGAGCAACTGTTGTAAATGCATCCAATGGATCAAAACCGATACCAATGATCATATCATATTCTCCAGAATCACTCATATCTCTTGCAATTGTTTCATAATCTGTAATTTCTTTTGGTTCTGCGTAATCATATTCGATACCAAGTTCTTTTTTTGCTCGTTCAATTCCTTCGTATGCAAGGTCATTGTAAGACTGATCACCAAGTCCACCAAGTCCAAAAATCACTGCGATTTTTGCTTTTCCTTCTTCTTTTGCTCCTTCTTCTTTAGAACCAGAGCATCCTGCCAAACTGAACATCATAGCTAATGCTAATAAAAGTGCTGTTAACTTTTTCATGTTTTTCTCCTTTTTTCTCTCTTATTTCTTATTGAAAAGCTGCAAATAATGTTTTCAATGCTTTTTCTGAATCAACTTCCATGCAGTGTGTCACAAATCTTCCTTCGATTGGATATTCTCTAACATCTGTCACTACCATACCTCTACAGTATGTTCCACCACATTCAATTCTTGTGATTGCTCTTTGTGTTTTTACAACACTTGGATCTACTGCAACGATCATTGCAAGCGGATCATGTAATGGACAACAGTCCTGCATCCAGTTCTGTCTGCGTGCTCCCTGCATATACCATTTCATTTCTTTCTGTAAAAACAAAAGCTGTTCTTTACACTCTTCTCTACAGTACTCAATCGCTCTTGCAATATCTTCTTTACGTAAAGTAGTTTTGAGTGTTACGTCTAGTCCAACCATTGTCAAATCCCATGGAACTTGTACAACAATATCTGCTGCTTCTGGATCCCCACCAATATTTGCTTCCACAACTGGTGATACATTCCCTGATGCCGAAACAGTACCTCCCATCGCAATCACACGTTTGATTTTCTTATAAAAATCAGGATAACGTTTCAATACATTCGCAATATTTGTCATACGTCCAAGTGTAAGTAATACTAATTCTCCTTCATACTCACACGCTTTTTCATAAATAAATTCACATACATCTTTTTCTTCTGGTTTTTGACCAGACTCTGGAAGCTCTACATCCCCAATTCCATTTTTTCCATGAATAAAATCTGGAAATGAAAGTTCGCCTCCCATAAGTGGCGCTTCTGCTCCGACGCAAACCGGAATCTCTCCCTCCTTCCCTGCTAATTTTAATATTCTTAATGCATTGTCGGCTCCCTGTTTTGCCGTTACATTGCCCACACTTGTTGAAATTCCAACAATGTCCACATCCGGTCTTGCCAAAGCAAACATAATTGCTAAAGAGTCATCCACTCCCGGATCACAATCAATGAATAATTTCATAGTTTTCTCCTTTTATTTAAATCAAAACGATATCACGAAATCCATTTTTTTCTGCGATTTCTTTATAAACCTGCATTTCAGAATTTGTCGGTGTGCAAAGCTCATCCTTATATGGCGCACGCACTCCAAAATGACGATATGCAATGATTTTATAACGAATGGATTTTTTCGCTAAATATGGCTGCAGTGTTTTCGTAACCTGATCGACCGTTTCTTCATTTGGTAGGAAATCTGGCACGATTACCGTACGAATTTCTTCCAGCTTCCCATGCTCTGCTAAAAAAACTGCATTCTTCAGAACCATCTGATTATCCATCCCTGTCAAACGTACATGTGCTTCGCTGTCAAACGCTTTCACATCCAACATCACACCATCACATACTTCCAAAAGCTCTGGGTCATTCGCATAATCATAGCTTCCATTACTGTCTGCCAATGTGGACAAGCCCTTTCCCTTGGCTAGCTGGAACAGCTCGAATATAAAATCTCTTTGTAACGAACATTCTCCTCCAGATACTGTAATTCCACGAATAAACGGAATATCTTTTTTAATCTCATCCATGATCTGCTGTGCAGAATACTTTTTAGTCTTTGGTGTTGCAAGATTCGGACACACATGAATGCATGTGTCACACTCACAACAAAGTGTCTCATCCCACTTCGCTCTTCCCTCTACCATACGCAATGCCTTTGTTGGACATTGTTCCACACAGACTCCACAGCCTATACAGTAATGAATAGTTTCCGGATTATGACAATACGCACACTGATAATTGCAGCCTTGCAAGAAAATTGCTACTCGATTTCCAGGTCCATCTACAACGCTGCTATGTATGATTTTATTTACAATAGCCATTATAAACTACGAACCTTTCTTTCATAAATCTTACTGTTTTTCACTTCGTAATATCCCCATGTGGCATTTGCCTGTGGAACTGCAATTCCTTCATCTAATTTTTCAATATCAGATTTTTTCACTAAATATCCTGTAATACGAATTACATCGCAATCGGAAGAATATGTAGAAAAATAACGCATTCCCTGTGAAAATCCACCTTTGATCAAATCCAAAATGGCATCTGGGTTACGTTCCGCTGTTGCATCGAATGGGAAGATATCGCCGACACCGGATTTAAAATATGGATGAAATTTTCCACAGTGCTGTAAGTGCTCATGTAATGGTAATTCTGAACCAATTGCAATTCTTACGCCTGGGCTGATTTCATAATCACTGTCAATTCCTACCTGTGCATGAAGTGAAAAATGATGATCTGTACAATCACAGTATTTACTATCAAATTCATTGATACAAGCCTGTAATTTCTCTAAAATCTGCATCGCCAACTGATCTGCTTCCTCACTGTAACCATAACGACCTTCTTTTCCTTCTTTTTCCATCAAAAGATTGACACATTCATTCATACCTACAAGTCCAAACATACCTGTAAAGTTTTCAACTTTGACAAATCCTTCCTGTACAAGGAAATTTGTCTTAAAGAAATGACTTTTTTCCACAAGGAACTCGATTTTGTTCTCAATGTATCCACACAATTCACGTGCTGCATGTGGAAGAAGATTCTGAATAAAATGTTCACTGTCTTTTGCACGTTCTGCCAGTCTGCTCAAAACGATACGTGATAATGTAAATGCTCCCCCGGATACTGGAAGTGCATTGTAACAACTTGCGATTCCATATGGACCGTCATATAACTTTTTATATTCTTTGTGATTTGCAAAACTTGGCTTCGCACAGTTCAACGCACAAAGTACACATTTCTCTGCGAAATCATCTGGTGTAATATCTGGATCATAAAGTAATGTAATGGATGGAATTGCATTCTTCAATTCTGTTTCAATCTCTACAATCATCTCACCCGCACGAGTTACTTCTGGTCCTAAATTCATATGGCAGTATGAATCCGGAATTGAACGGTCTAAGAAAATCAAAAAGCTGCGAATCAATTCATATGCATGTTCATCATCCATAAATGGCTCCAATAACTTATCTACTGATCCAAGATAAACCGGATAATGTGTAACCGATGGCACATGTCTATAGAAAATCTCCAATGTCTGAATTGCTTCAAACAATGTTTTTGGTGGATCTAATCTCAAAAACTTACAGCCTTCTCGAAACAATTTTTCATAATCTGGAAGGATATATCTTGGTTGATATGTTACATTTCCCTCTGACATTCTACACAAGCATCCTGCTTCACAAAGTTCTCTAAACTCTTTTGTTGTTTCAAAAAACTCCACCCTGTTCAATGGAATATCAGACAAGCGGATCATTGCCTGCTCATGTGTAAGTGCGCTACTTGTAATGACAGATTCGACTTCTTTTTTTAAATCAGTAATATTTAACATCATTTGTTCCTCCTAAAATTTAAATCATTCAAGGCCGGTTTATTTCTGGTTGCGCCTCTTTGGGAAATATGATATCATTACAAAAAATTACAAAAAATGCCTTTTGGCAGTTTTTCGAGGAAGAGTTAGAAATGCAGAGTAATTTAAAAGAAATCATTCAATATATAACCTCCACAAAGCATAAATACCCCTTCGGCAAGAAGTTTCATACCCTATTGACAAAAGCCAACTTGCAAATTGATCATGCAAAAAAAAATGACTTATTAATAAAAAATGAAATGCCTTCAAAATATGTCTATATATTGCTTGACGGATATTGCTGTTCGGAAAAATATAGTCCTGACGGAAAGCTTCTTACCTCTTCCGCAATCAGTGCCATTGAAATTTTTGGCTTATATGAAGTTGCACATCCCGCATTGGAACATCATACAGCTACCATTCGCTGTATATCACCATGCGCTTACATTCGTATTCCTAAACAATTATACATAGAAGAAGCTTTGTCTGATGCAGAGTTTGCATGGATCAGTGCCCAACATTTATCTTTATTGACAGAACGAATTCTTGCTGAAAATGAACCTTTGCTTTTAAATAACACAAAAGATAAGTTGCTTCTTCAGCTTTACCAGTATTCTATCAACCAAACTCATTTTCCAGTACGAATTAAGTTAAAAAAAGAAGAGCTCGCAAACATTTTAAATATCAGTTTACGAACTCTCTATAGACAATTGGACCTTCTTTATCAAGAAGGGATACTTTCTTCTTATCATGGGAAAATTATGATCACAGAAGAACAATTTCATAATATAAGGACTCATTTAGATGAGTTGTTTTAAGAGTCCTATTACGTTACAACCTGTACGATAGTTTTATCTGATAACTTCATTTGAAAACCTCCTTTGCTTCTGTGGTTTCATTGTACATAACACTACCAAGAAACTCCACCACATCAGCTTTACCTCTCCGCAACATGACTTTACATTATTTATTTTTCGAGAATATGCGGATCAAGAAGGAAGTCATAAATGTTTACAGTCAAAATTCCATAATCATCATAATAGGGCTGCACAATATCTTTGGTGATAACAATCTTTTTAAAAGAATCATCAATCTTTCTGAACGGTCTGATTTCCTGAGTACGTTTCTCTTCATCTGGCAGTGAATATGCAGATTGGATATAGTATCTAGACGAACCAAGATTGCATACAAAATCAACTTCAAGTTGTTTACGGATAACCTTACCTTCCTGATTTCGCTCTGCAATCGGTATTACACCTACATCCACACTGTAACCACGAATACGAAGTTCATTATAAATTACATTCTCCATAGAATGGGTTTGCTCAAACTGACGGAAATTGATTCTGGCATTGCGAAGTCCAAGATCGGAAAAGTAATATTTCTTTGGAGTTTCAATATATGCCTTTCCTTTAATGTCATATCTTTGTGCGGATTCGATTAAGAATGAATCCTCAAAATAATCCAAATATTTCTTGATGGTAGCGGAAGTGATTCTGGATTTCTTTACCGTCTTGAAAGTATTTTTCAATTTTTCCGGATTGGTCAGCGAACCAATGGCAGAGGAAAGGATATTCAGCAAATCTTCTAGTTCCCCCATGTTCTTCACTCGGTTGCGCTTGGTAATATCTCGAAGATAAATCTCATTGAACAGGTTCTGTAATGCAACTGCCTTATCGTTTGCTCCCTCACGAAGAACAACCAAAGGGATACCGCCGTATAGCATATATTCAGATAATCCCATGTACTTATCACCGTTGTAAATGGTCATAAATTCGGCAAAACTCAGGGGATACATATGAACCTCATCACCACGACCGGCAAACTCGGTGGCAATGTCCTTGGACAATAATTTTGCATTACTTCCGGTCACAAATATATCCATATTATCTTTGCGTAGATAACCATTCAGAACAGCTTCAAAACAATCCAACATCTGAATTTCATCAAGCAACAGATAATACATTCCGTCGCCAACAACCTTGGAACGGATATAATTCATGAACTTTTCAGGGTCAACTCCACGCTTTTCCTTTTCAATCTGAATCAAGCTTTCTCCAATGAGATAAAGATCATCCGCTGAATCAAATGCAAAACGGATAATGTGGTCAGCATCAACTCCGTCTTCTAGTAAGTGATGATAAAACAGGTTGTTCAGCAAATAAGACTTACCACATCTGCGAATACCGGTAATGACTTTAATGAGTCCGTTGTTTTTCCTTTTTATCAATTTATCCAAATAAAAATCTCTGCGAATCTCCATCATCAAACCTCCTTGCGAAAGATTTTTGCAACTTGTTGCACTTTTCTATTCTATTATATCTAGATAGACTTCAAGAATCAATATATCAGATATTCTCTAGAATAGTTTTTTTGTGATTTGTTGCATTTTTCCATTCTACAATCATATTATATGCTTTAGTGCAATAATTATCCCGCATGTTCATCGTATTTTTGCCTTTTTTATAAACTTTTCTTTCTGTAACTAAAAGTTACTCTTTATATCCGCTTCCATCGTCTTCCAGATTCCTTCCACCGATATCTCTTTTGCCATCAACACCGACTTTTCACTATACTTCTGAAATTCTTTCGCCGTTACATCTCCGATACAAACGCAGCGGATTTCCTCCGGAAGGTTTCCATATCTTTCAAAAAATGCCCGAACCCCGCTTGCGCTGGAAAAAGTAAGATAATCCAAATTATCTAAAGACATTTTCTCTTCTTCTATTACTTCCAAGTCATAGATTGGAATATCCTGCACTTGTAAACCAGCTTTCATCGGAAGCTCCGTCAATATCGGTGAACCAATCGACGAACGGAACAGAAGTATCTCTTCTTCCGGCTTTACAACAGAAACAAGCGCCTTCGCGAGACCTTCGCTTGTAAAGATCTCCGGACATAGATCAGCATGAACTCCATAATTTTCCAAAGCTTTTCCTGTAGCAGAACCTATCACGGCATATTTTAGATGCTTCATCTTTGAAAAATCTATCTGTTGTTTTTCTGCCTGATGGAAAAACGCCTTCACTCCATTCGCGCTTGTAAAAACGATCCATTTCGGAGATTCCAAATCTAAACAACTTTTGAAAGAAAACTCTCGTTCTTTTATACGTGAGCGACAAAGCCAAACCGTCTCTGCTCCTTGCTCTTCAAATAACTTTTGTTGCTTTCTTGCAATTTCTTCTGTTCCTGTGATCCCAATCTTCACATGTTTCTCTAGCTGCTCTTTTGCATGAAAATCCAAAGCCGCTACTTCTCCAATCACAATAATTGCGGGAGAAGATACCCCTGCCTTTTCTGCCGCCGCTTCAATCTCTGACAGCTTCGCCCTTACTCTTGCCGGATTCTTAGAATTTCCTCCTGAAAGAACTGCAGCCGGTGTATCGCCTCGTTTTCCTGCTGCCAGTAATCGTTTGACAATCTTTGGAAGCTGCCGTAGTCCCATCAAAAATACGAGTGTTCCGGACAATTGTGCCAACGCATCAAAGTCTTCCGGAAGTCCGTCCTCCGTATCTGTAGTATGTGCAGTTACGATGTGTAAACCTCGGCTTGCGCCCCTATGAGTTACCGGAATCCCTGCTTCTGCCACAATTCCGATTGCTGATGGAATCCCCGGCACTTCCTGACAAGGAATTCCTTCTTTTAGAAGCGCCAACATTTCTTCCCCGCCTCGACCGAAGAGATACGGATCGCCGCCTTTTAGTCGTACCACGTTCTTCCCCTGCTTTGCCAAAGTTACAAGCGTCTGATTGATCTCCTCCTGTGGCGCAGAATGATGACCGGATCGTTTCCCCATATAAATTCTTTCGGCAGTTTCCGGTACGGAGTCCAAAAGTTTAGGATCTATCAAATCATCATACACTACAGCATCACACTGTTGCAGAAGACGCAAACCTCTTACCGTAATCAGATCTGCTTTTCCACATCCTGCTCCAACTAAAGAAACGCTTCCAACCGATTTTCCATCTAATATCTGTCTCCACTCTTCTTCTGTTAGTGGTCTGCCTTTTTCCATACATTTGTCAAAGATTTTTCGGTAAATTCCTGCCCGTGTACTTTGAACAGGAATCTGTGCCTTTAATTGCGGACGTTTTTCCTCCAGCCAATCCAAAATCTCGTCCAATGAATCCGGTAGAACTTCCTGAAGTCGTTCCTTACAATAAATGGCTGCAGTCGGACTGCTTCCTCCAGTACAGATTCCTGCGGATAATTTCCCTTTTTTCACCAAAGACGGGAATAAAAAGCTACAGTTTTCCACATCGTCTGCCACATTGACGGGGATATTACGTTCTTTACATATAAGAGAAATCTCCTCATTCACTTCTTCTTGGTCCGTTGCTGCAATGACCAGCGTTGGACAAGATTGTAAATCGGAACTGTCAAATTCGCGATGGATTTTCACAACCTCCGAAATTTCTTCCAATTCTTCTTCTATCTTTGGTGCAACCACCGTAATATTCGCTCCGTAAGGCAACAGCTTTTGCACCTTACGAAGCGCTACTTTCCCCCCGCCTATCACCAAAACCGGGGCATTCTGTAATTCTATAAACATTGGAAAATATGCCATTTTTTATTCCTCTCGCATCTGATAATAATATCTGTCTCCGTGGGGTGTTTTCATACAATGAACTTCTACCCCAAACACTTCTTCCAATCTTCCACTCTTATAAAGATTTTCCGGAGAATCACAACAAATCATCCTACCTTTCTCTAACAAAACGATCTGATCCGCAGCCTGCAATGCCATCACAAGATCATGCAATACAAGTACAACCGCCTTGCCGCTCTCTGCCAAAGCTTTGGCAATCTTCATGATCTGCATCTGCTTCTGGATATCCAAATAGGTAGTCGGCTCATCTAAAAACACGGTCTCCGTCTGTTGCGCAAGCGCCATAGCCAAATATACACTCTGCCTTTGTCCTCCGCTTAATGTGTTAATATTCTTTTCTTCATATTCGATACAGCCTGTCCGATCCATCGCTTCTCGCGCAATTGCATAATCTTCTTTTCCGTATCGTCTCGGATAAGATAAATAAGGAAAACGTCCATGTAGCACCATGCGAAGAGCCTGAATTGAAGAGGATGGGTGACTCTGTGTCAAAAACGCCGCCTTCTTTGCAATGTCCTTTCGTTTCATTTGCCGGATTTCCTGTCCATCATAGAAAATCTCACCGCCTTTGGCAGGAATTAATCCAAGCGCCGCTTTTAAAAGCGTAGATTTCCCGCTGCCGTTAGGACCTAGAAGGACAGTTACTTTTCCCAGCTCAAAAGCAAGAGATACATCTTTTACTACGTCCTCTTCTCCATAGCCCGCCGAAAGATTTTTTAATGTAATCATACGTGCCCTCCTCTTTGCTTCAGCAAAATCCATAAGAAAAACGGCGCTCCGGAAAATGCCAATACGATTCCAACCGGTAATTCGAATGGCGAAAAGATTACCCGCGCCAACAGATCACAGAGGGTAACAAAAAATGCGCCTCCAAGCGCCGATGCCAATAAAAAGGATAGTCCTGTTTCCCCTCGAAGTTTCCGCATCGTATGAGGCACGACAAGACCAACAAAGCTTAGTAACCCCGAAAAGCTGACTGCTGCTCCGGCTAATGCAGCTGCCAGCAGCAAAAATAAAAATCGCACAGGTTTCACCGAAAGCCCAAGATTTGCCGCCGTATCTGAACCCAACGCCAGAATATCCAACTGCTGAGACATGGAACACACAATACATAGACTTACCAAAATCAAAAGCCCTGCCGGTTTTAACTGCTCCATCGTCACTCCGGTAAATCCACCGATACGAAAATCGGTTATCCCTGTAAGTGCTTCCGGAACAATCGTCACGATGCCGTCAATTGCAGCGCTGAATAAGTTGGATACCGCAACTCCGGCAAGAATCACTGTCATACGGGAGGCGCCTGTTTTTTCCGATAAGAGCATAACAAACGTCACGCCTAGGAAAGCGCCTGCAAATGCTACAAAAGGAGTAAATCGCTGCGCAGAAGGCGCGATTGCACATACACATGCAACCGCCAGCCCTGCACTGGAATTTACCCCTATGATTCCCGGAGATGCAAGCGGATTATTCAATACTGTCTGAATGATCGCTCCGGCAACCGATAGCGCCGCTCCGGCAAGAAGAGCCGCACAGATTCTCGGAAGCCTTGTATATAACACAATTCTCGCTGCTGTAGAAGTGGTATCTTTTCCGATAAGCGCAGAAAAGACGTCTCCCGGAGAGAGAGATACCGAACCGATCCACAGCCCGCCGATGATCGTCACTACAGTAAGAACACACAGTCCGATCCAAAATACGATTTTATTGTTTCGGATAGAGAATGTCCGCAAGCTTTTCATAAGCTTCCCCCCATCTTGCATTTGGTTTTAAGTTATAAAGATTCGGATCCATAACGTGGTATCTTCCTTCTTTTACAGCAGACAATGTATTCCATGCCGGATTACTTAATAATGTATTCTCAAGCATTGTCTCTGCCTCATTTGGTTTCGCGCTTTGCAGTACAACAAAGATATACTCCGGATCTAACTCCACAATCTTCTCCATACTGAGCTGTTCTAATAGACTTCCGTCTTGATCTGCAATGTTAACGCAATCCAAATCCGCCAACATTTCACCCAACACGCTTTCTTCACTGTTCTTTACTTTACAGCTGCTGCCGGTTGCACGCACATATAATACGCTCGGTTTCGAACCGTCCACACGCTTGCGAACCTCTTCTACCTGTTTTTCCACATCTGTTCCATTTTTCTTATAGTTATCCACACAGCCTGTAATATCGGTGCAGATTTTCAACACGCGAAGATAATCTTCCAAGTTATCCACATTGAAATAAGCAACATTCAGTCCCAATTGTTCAAAAGATTTTTCCAACTCCACGTTTCGGTCTGTTCCGCAGCTTGCCAGAACAAAATCCGGCTCACTCGCGATCAACTGTTCCATATTCAGCTCTTTTGTAGAACCTAAGTCTACCACATCTTCTTTCAGCGGAAGATCTAAGTATTTCCATGTAGCGCTTGTAGCTGCTACGATTTGATCCACACCGCCTGCCTGATACCAGATATCTGAAAAACTGCTAATCAGACACGCTACACGTTTTGGACGCTCTACCGTTACTTCACGTCCAAGGTCATCGGTAAACGTCACTTTTCCGGCATCTTGTTTCTCCACAACTTCTATCTGAGCCTTTGGCGCTTCTTCCTTTTTCGCCGTATTAGCGCCGCATCCGCCGGACACGAGCATCACAGCTGCCAACAGAAGCGCCATAGATTTTTTCATTTGATTCTTCTTCATTAGCAAGTCGCTCCACCTGATGTATGCAAGTTTGCGTCCAGGATTTCTTGTTTTCTATCTAAGATTTCTCTGGAAAGAAGCTGTCTTTCCACTTCTTCAAAACCGATTCTTGCGATCGTATCTGCAAAACGTTCTCCTGTCTTTCCCTGTTCACGGAACAGAAGAATCGCTGTTTCTACTGTATCTAACATCTCTTCTTCAGATGTAAATACTTTTGATAACGGAATACCATGAGCAACCTTTTTGCCCCATCTTCCACCGATGTAGATCTTGAATCCCGGTTTTCCTTCTTCAATCGCATCAAATGGACATTTTTCCACACAACGTCCACAGTTATTGCAGATTTCCTGATCGATCTCCAACACACCGTCTTCTACTTTTGCCGCCTTCATCGGACAAACTTTTTCAATCTGACATTTTTTACATCCGTTACACATATCTTCATCAAACTGCGGAATCATCTGTCCCACAATACCAAGATCATTCAAATCCGGTTTTACACAGTTATTCGGGCATCCGCCTGTTGCGATTTTAAATTTGTGCGGAAGCTTCACCGTATGGTATCCTTTATAAAAACGTTCGTGGATTTTTTCGGATACTGCAAACGTATCATACAATCCGAACTGACACGTTGTTCCCTTACAAGAAACAACCGGACGAACCAAAGATCCCGTACCGCCTGTCTCCAAACCTGCCTGCGCAATAAACTCACGGAATGGTTCGATATTATCATAATGGATTCCGCGTACTTCTACTGTAAGACGTACTGTAAATTCCACATCTCCGTTTCCAAATCTTTTTGCAGCCTCTGCAATGACAGCAGCCTGCTCTGCATTGATCTTACCATTTACCGTAATAATACGTCCGTTGAATAAATCTGTTCCTTTGTTATTTAAAAATCCGAGCGCCTTCACTCTTTTGATATCTTCTGGTTTAATTGTACATGCCATGTTCATTTCCTCCCTCTTACTCTACTTCCACATCATTGAATGTGATACCTGCTTCCAATACCTTCGTATGCTTGTAACCATAGAATTTCAAACGATTCTGCAATAAATACGCTCTCTTTCCTTTGTTACATACAAGCAACAATTTTTCTTCCGGATCTAATCCGTCTACCGGGCCGTCTACTTCTGTAAGCTCTACATATGGTGCCCCTTCAATCGATGGTTTTAAGCAACCGTCTACGACACGATATCCCTCTGCCTCTCCTGCTGCATATTCTGCCGGGGTAAATGTCTCAAAATTTCCTTGAATCTTATTCATCAACACGTTCAATGTATGCTCAAACGGATGAATCGCTGTAGAAAATGGCGGCGCATAAGCAAGATCCATATCTGCCAAATCCGTCAATGTTGCTTTCATCGTAATACCTGTAACCGCAATATCCACAATCTTGTCTACTGCGCCGGAACCAATCACCTGAACGCCAAGTAAACGAAGGGATTCTTTGTCTGCGATCATTTTTATAATAAATGTAGACGCACCCGCATAGTAATGTGCTTTATCGTCCACTACTGTGATCACGCTCACCGGCTGGAAGCCTTCTTCCTTTGCCTGCGCCTCTGTAAGTCCTGTTCTTCCCACATTGACTCCCGGAAGCTTACATACTGCCGTTCCAAGGACTCCACGGTATTCCAATCCTTTTCCCATAATGTTCTGTGCAATCAGACGTCCTGCAATGTTCGCAGTAGATCCCATCGGAGACCATGCGGCTTTTCCTGTAATGGCATTGTGTACCATCGCACAATCTCCTGCCGCATAGATATCCGGAATGTTTGTCTGTCCAAATGTATTTGTCAAAATCGTTCCTTTGAACATCTCGATTCCTGTATCTGCAAGAAATGCTGTGTTCGGACGGATTCCTGCGCTCATCACAACCATATCTGCTTTGTATGCCTTCTTGGAAGTCAGAACTTTCTCTACTTTTCCGTCACCCTCGATTCCCGTTACCTGCACACCTGTCACAACCGGAATTCCTGCTTCCACAAGCTTTCCTTCTACATAGTCCGCCATCTCCTTGTCAAAGCCCGGTGCAAGAATCTGCGGAACCATATCCAATACAAACGGACGAATGCCCTGCGCTTTTAAGTTCTCCGCAATCTCTAACCCGATATAACCTGCGCCTACCACAACTGCTTTTTTCACATTTCCTGTATCTACAAGATTACGGATACGGATTGCATCCTCTGGTGTTCTTACAAAAAATACATTCTCAAGGTCTACGCCTTCAATCGGTGGTTTTGCCGGACTTGCTCCAACAGCAATGACCAGTTTATCATAAGTATAAATCGTTTCTTCCCCTGTGTTTACATCTTTTGCAACAACCGTCTTCTCCTCTGGTTTTACTGCAATAGCTTCCGTTCCTGTATACACCTTCACCCCTGTTAATTTTTCATATTTTTCAGGAGTATTTACGATCAACTGCTCCTTCTCCTCAATCACATGTCCCACATAGTAAGGAAGTCCACAACCTGCATAAGAGATATTCTCTCCCTTATTCAACACGATCACTTCATTACTTCTGTCTTCACGCATCAATTTTGCCGCTACCTTTGTACCTGCTGCAACACCGCCAAGAACTAATACTTTCATTTTAAACTCCTCCATTTTTCATTGCCAATCTTCTGGTCCGTCTTTTCCTGCTCACACTATCATTCTCATTCATCATACTACTTGTATATTTCTTTGTAAAATAGTAATATTTAATATGTAATATAGGAAAAAAACTATACTGAAGATAAAGGGTAAAACTATGGCTACATTCAGACAATTGGAAATCTTTGCCGCTGTGGCAGAGTATAAAAAAATGAATTTGGCTGCCAGCAAACTTTATATTGCGCAGCCAACAGTCAGTCAGACGATCATTGACCTGGAAAAAGAATACGACACGATTTTATTCGAACGGCATAATAAAGAACTGAAAATCACGCCGGCAGGTATGCTTTTACTAAGACGTGCAAAAGAAATCATCGCCCTTCATGAGGGCTTGGATCAGGAGATGAAAAATCTTCACGAACAGCGTCCCCTAAAAATCGGCGCCACGCTTACTATCGGAAATACACTCATTAGCGAACTCATTACTTTGTTAAATGAAGAGTACCCGGATATAGACGTTTCCGTATACATCGATAATACAAGGCTGTTGGAACATCGTATGATGCACAACGAACTGGATCTTGCTCTCGTAGAAGGAATTATTTTAAGAAAAGAAATCCATACCGAGCCTGTATTCCACGATCATTTGGAGATCATTTGCGGTCCGGATCATCCTTTTGCACAAAAATCTTCCATTCAAATTGAAGATCTTGCCAATCAAAATTTTATCATGCGCGAGCGAGGAAGCGGAACGCGGGCTATCTTTGAAAATCTGATGCTCACACACCACGTTCCGTTTGTTACAAAATGGGAGTGCTGCAGCAGCTCTGCCATTATTGATGCTGTGCGCCATAACTTGGGACTCGGAATCATGTCCTATCGTTGCGTCAAAAAATATGACCAAAAAGGAGAAGTAAAAATCTGCCCTGTAGAGTCCTTGAATATGAATCGCTACTTCTATCTGTGCTACAATCAGAATCACCCCTTTACGACACAGATGCAAGACTTTAGTGATATGATACATGGATTAGCGACAACGCTACACTGATGATGTCAGGTATTTACTACAAACTAAACTTTTATTTTTCCTTTATTAAGGTAGTTTATATTTTTTTATGCAAAATGCAGCCGATATCCTCAAGATATCGGCTGTTGAATATTAATCCATTTAATTAATTCTATTTATTATAAGTAAATTCAATATTATGATATTCCACATTACAATCCTGTGCAAACACACCTATTCTACAAGCTCTCTTTTCATAGGTTCTGTATGAAAATGCCACCTGCTCCCCTACAAAAATTTCTATCATTGTGTCTGTTAATACACACTTTACATTTATGATATCTCCATCTTTAAATGGAAATGTTTTTTCACAAACTCTTGGACCATCTACTTCAGCAGGAATAATTGGTTTTCCAGAAAGTGTTGACCAAAATGGATCCAATGGTGCTGGTAATTTGTTAATAGATACCATTTGATTTCCTCTACTAAATGCTAGTATAGAATAAATTAAATTTCTACTATATATTTTTAAGATGATGTATGGTAAAATAGTGTTATCAAAGAAAGGATGAGCGCTATGAGAAAA
>URRQ01000021.1 GCA_900550235.1 uncultured Lachnospiraceae bacterium | reverse complement strand
CAAAGGTTGTAACATCACAGGAAGAATTGTCGCACTGATACTCGTAAGCATTTACGATTAAATACGTGGTTCTACCTAAGATCGGAAGATCTTGAAGTTTTCTTTTATAAGTACCATGTTTATGTTCTGAAGCCACTCCACACTTGGGACATGTACAATTTTTTGATTGCACAGAAACATGGATATAAATTTCTTTTTCGTTTTGAGTTACTTCTGTGATGCCTATTTCTTCCGGGTAAAATTTTTGTAATTCAAGAGTATCTTTCATCTGTTTCAATTCCTTCCATAAGGACAAAATTCCTAAAATAATTCTATCATTTTAGCACGTGTGTTTCAATCCTGTTTACGGATAATTGCGGATGAACCCTATTGCATTGGAATACTCATTACGGACTCATGCCCTCTCAAGCTTTTTCCTGTCCGGATGCCAAACAACAATACATCAATGGACATTTCTGTTATGCTGATAAATTTGCCATCCTTACCAATGGGCTGGGTATCATCCGCCACATAGCTTTTCTGGATAATGACTTTAAAACTTCTCATCCTGAAATGTCGGTGGAAAAGAAATCGGATTCTTCTGATGAAGATAAATCCATTGGTGATGCTACTTCTTTAAAACCTGTGCTTTCTGATTTCTTTTCCCTGCACCCTGACTTCCAACCAGATACCTTTCTGGGAGATTCTTCTTTTGATACCATTAAAGCCTATGGAATGTTATTGCATGATTTTCATTTTTCCAAGGCTCTGATTCCTTACAATCCCAGAAATGAAAGCACTCTCAAAAAAGTCGGATATAACGAATACGGCTATCCCACCTGTCCGAGTGATCCTTCTCTCGCCATGAAGTATTGTGGCATTACTCATGAGAAAGGTCGTGCTGACCGTATCAAATGGATTTGTCCCAAGGTTCACATGGTAAAGGGGAAATATGTCTGTGACCGCAAAACTCCCTGCTCCACTGCCACCAGAGGTCGTACCTCCTATACATACGAAAATCTGGATTTCCGAATGTTCCCTGGAATCCAAAGAGATTCCGATGAATGGGTTTCTCTTTATAAAATCAGAACCATCGTGGAACGTACCATTGACCATTTAAAAATCAACATGTGTGTTGCTGGAAGGAAATCCAAAAATCATACCACCACAAAAGCATATGTTTTTCTTGCAGGGATTGCAAGCCAACTTACTGTTATCGTTGCACACAGTATGAAGTGTCCACAATATATTCGGAGTCTAAAACCTTTAATTGCCTGAAAAAGTATTCAATTGTCATAGTTCTATTCGGAGCTTATTAAAATGCGCCCTTAATCTGACGATTTATGTCAATTCAGAAACAATTCTGAATAATGACCTGTTTTCTCTCCTTGTATAGCAGAAAGTTATCCACACTAAAGAAGAAAATCATTTAACAATTACCTAACTAGTTATTATAAAATTTAGAGATTAAATTTATCATATTCTTTAGGAGATTAACTTTAAAAGATTTGCTTACTTTACACAAAGTAGATGTATCAGTATTTCTAATTACTTCTATAAAAACTTCGTCTAACAAATATTTTTTTATCACTTTCCAGCTAAAATTCTGTTTGATGTCAAATATAAATTCTCCTAATCCCAAATACGCTGTATTAGCAAATAACAAATCCTGTACTCCCCATAAAATTGCATATGGCTTCCGTGCTATATACAGAGGTTTATGAATAGTAAAAAACGCCTCTGGTGTATGTCTACGACTTAACGATTCATTCGAATATATGCAATAATGATAATAATGCTCAGGTATATAATATGTTCTAGAAAGATTATTGTATAATTCAAGCAAAAACAACAAATCTTCACCATACTTCAAAGATATGTTATTTTCTATATTATAGAAATCAATAAAACTTTTTCTAATCATTTTATTACATGGAGAGCTAAAATTTGAATTCTGCATACACTTAGGATAAATATTTCTTTTAATTTCTTCCTTTTCAATAACTCTATTTGGAGGAAGCGGTAATGGATTAGGCTCCAATTGATTTGTAAAATTATTTTCTTTTATATAGTCAAAAAAGACCATATCTAAATCATATTTTTTACTAATAGCATACGCCGTTTCTAATTCTTTCTCTTCTATCCAATCATCGCTATCTACAAAAACTATATATTCACCATTCGCCTTGTTTAAGCCATTTTTTCTGGCTAGATAGGGACCACTATTTTGTTGAGTAAAAACTCTAATCCTACTATCTTTCAACCCCATATTCTTCATGATTTGAAAAGTATCATCCTTAGAACCATCATCAACGCAAATAATCTCTATATTATTTAAACTCTGTTTAAGTACTGATTCTATGCATTTTTTCACATATTCTTGCGTATTATATCCTATTATTATTACTGAAACAGCTATCATATATTTTCACCACTCATTTTTTATTACATGCAATTTTCTTATTGTAATATTTATATATTTTATAATATGGATGCTTAATTCCTTGTTTAATCCAAGGTCTTACAAAAGGTCCCCCATTAAAATGAATAATTGCTGGTCGATATAATGCTTCATTAAACTCTTCCTTCGTATAATATCCACCTACTGTATATTTTGATATTGTTCTAAACGTATGTGCATAAAAATAATTCATTGAATTAAAGCGAGGTGCTATATTTCCCATATTATCTTTACAAACATTATTAATACTATCTTGATCCGGCATTTGCAATTCATCCGAATGCGATTTTGCAAATTTTAAAACATTATTTGAAAAATCTAAAACATTCAGTTCTTTTTTATGCATGACTAAAACCCCACTATTAACCGCATTAGGCATTATTGATGATAATCCCACTCGAAAATAAAATGTACTTAATACACCTGCAATCGGCTTGCATTCTACCATTTCTATCAAAGGTAGCAATTCATCGACTACCACTGTATCTACATCCATATAAATCACTATATCTTCATCAATTAGTTCAGGAATTAATACTCGAGCCCATGCCTCTATAGGCCACTTTTCTGAAATTTTTAATTTCCTTAGAATATCTTCATTTATTGAAAGAACAACAATTTCCACATTCTTAGGAGCTACACTCTTAATATCTTTAGTTTCTTCATTAGTTAAATTAACATTAAGAATATATAATGTAATCCTACAGCCTGCATTCTCTAAGCTTGCAACCATGACTTTTGTTTGTGTAAGAAAATTATTGTTTGTAGAGATTGCGATTGCCACTCTGTTTTTATATTGAATACTATTTTGATTTTTAATTCTTTGTAAAATTCTATTTTGATTTATGAATCTTATATATCCATAATTTACCATTGTTTTAATATTTAAATTCATATATTCTATCATTCCTTTCACTTTGCCCAAAACACAAACAAATTACAAAAATTTATTTCTCTCTTGCACACATACTAACCTATTTTCTTTAATTAGTAAAATCTTCATTTATACACAAAGCATCAATCACCGTTGCTGTTATTTTTTTAATGCTAATATTTACATAAAATTAAAGCACTTTTTCAAACTTCATCTCTGTAAAAAGTTGATCTTCATAACTATTATTCTATTAAAAAATAAAATATCTGAAGATCAACGGAATCCTTTTTAATCTTTATCTTAAATATTTAAAAACTTTTAACCGTTTTATCCAAATAACTATTGTTATGTTTACATATAATTCTATAAACTGCTAATTTCCTACTTTTAATCATATTTAAATGGCTTTAGCTTTAGCATATATCTTATATACATCAAAGATTTTAAATAAATTATTCCTTCTATATGTTTCACTTTATTAGAACTTTTTAATTCTCCCCACAAAAAACTATTATAAAAATGATGATATTCTGCATTTATATTAAATAGTCCTCTCTCTTAGATGCCAGGATCAATTACCAAATTTTTAAATACTTATTTTTTACAAGTTCAGTTTTGATGATTTTAAAAGTTATATCTGCATTATCATATTGGAAACCTTTGTGCTCAATAAGCTAATAATATCAAATGTTTTCTCGTTTAAAAATATTCACGAGTACGCATATATTAAATCACTTGCTACTACTTTTTAATATGGTTGTTCTTCAAATTCTCAATTTATGATTATACTGGTGTACTTTAATCCAAGAACCAAATTTTGAAAACCTGACAAAATTGCTGATTTTGTTTCAATAAATTACTTGCCGGAATAATGCTTGTAAAGATAGCCTCCTACCACGCTTAAGCAGTTCTAGTCTTGACAAACATTCCTCTAGTGAGTTCTGTTTAACCAAACAAAATCTAACTGACTCTGCCACACTATAATAATGAATTTTCAACAGGCACTATTTTAAATTCATTACAATTATCCTGTTTTGAATGGAACTGAATGGTTGTATAGGTTGATTCAAATTTTCCTGTTTCATTTTGTAAATTCCATAATTGTTACTACTGACTTTAAATATGTCAATTATAGTTACAATTAATTCAATTCCATCCTTTTCTGCTCTGCTCCATAATAATAAATACTTCTTGAAACTTGTAGTACTGTACACATTGCTGACACAAAGTATTGTAAGCATTTGCCTTAATTACACTTACTTTCGACCTAAAATCAACATTGCTTATTTTAAAACATCATTTTCCTTAAAGGAGCTAGAATTGTCCGACTGAACGATCCACTTATCCCAACATAATTTTGCAATACCATATTTACATACAGTGTTACACTTCCTTTTTCCACTATGATATAAATCTACAAGTTGCTATCTAAATTCCGGCGTATAAAAACGCCGTGGTCTAGATTATTTTTCTCAGACATGCTTGAACTTCCTTTCTTCATATAAATTTATTGTATATACCCCTAGAAAATCTGTTCATTTTAATATAATCTATTCAAATTATATTATACTAAACAAAAGTGCTATCCACTCTAAAGATTCTATTTCAGTTTATAAGAATAGCTAATCATTCTTCCTTTTTATTTTTTATCAACAGCTGTCATATAAATTTCTTCTAATACTTTACTATTTTTTTTACTACTATACCCCTGATTTTCTAACTGTTTTTTTATGTTTTCATAGCTAAAATCATTCTTATATTCTTTTTTTTCTAATAATTTACATATTTCATAAACCCATTTATCTGCGTCTACATCTATGGGTAAAAACTTCACCAATCCCATTCCTAAATCGCTTTCTTTATCAATAGTATCAGACGCTAAAGCCAATAGTCCACTTGCTTGAGTTTCCACTAACGTGACAGGAAATCCTTCATACAATGATGGTAATAAAAGTAATTTAACACTTTTCATAAGATTCGGAATATCTGTTCTTGAACCCAATAACAATATTTTATTTTCTAATCCCCTCTCGTTTATCTCTTTTTGTACTTTATTCATAGTTGGTCCACTACCACAACACAGAAGAATAATATCTTGCCTTTGATCCATCATTTTATCCATAATCTGAATTAAATACTCATGATTCTTTTGTTCTGAGAGCCTTCCAACATGAAGTAAACAATTAACTTGGTCTGAAATACCTAATTCTTCTTGCAAATTCAATGGTTTTGCATATAAAAACTTATCAATATCAATTGCATTTTTTATTATTAAAAACTTTTTATGTCCATATAAAAATTCACCAGCGTCATTTCCGCACGCTAATCGGTGCGTAGCCAAAGTGTTTATAGCCCATCTTATTACTGGCATACACATTTTTGTCTTTCGACTAAATGCAGTTGTTAAATGTGAATGTGAAATTCTGAGTTTAACATTTGCCAACCTAGCAGCTAATAATAAAATAGGATTTTGAGTTAAATTATGACAATGAATTACATCCACATGCTCTTCTTGACAAATTTTCATGATTTTTTTCATATATACAGATATACCCACACTATGTAAAGGTTTTATTTGATATATTTTTCCACCAAATTTAGCAATTTCATCCTCATATCTACGCTTGTCACTTTGGACTACAAACACAAATCTTATAATTGCATGATTAATATTTCTATATATATCCATCAACATAGCTTCCACACCACCATCTGAAAGTTCAGAAATAACTTGAAGTACTGTAATATTTTTCATTTTCTTATCCTTTTCTTGTATTTTGTATTATACGAAATATGAATCTAAGTTTGTTTTTAAATTCTCTTATTTTTATCGATTCTAAATGATATTTCTTATTAAATTTTATAGTCCTACTCCTAGCCTCTGATAATGCAGTTCTATTGTCTTTATCTATTTTCTTAAAATCAATTATATCTAATTCTTTATTAACAAATGCCTTAACTATTTCTTCTAAATTTTTTCTTAACACAAGATATTCTTTTGGATTATCTATTGGATGTTCAATATTTAATGGATACTTTCCTGAATATAAATCATTAAATGTGCATAAATTAACAAAATATTTCAATCCTTCAAATCTTTCATCACCAAACTTTCCTTCTAGTAATAATACCGGTGTATTCATCGCTAGTGAAGGTAATGCTCCATGTAACCTACTTGTTATTACTAAATGAGCTTCCCCATATACTTTTAACAATTTTTTTGCTCTTTCTATACGTTCTGAATAATTCTCAGGCCAATCTGATCTTTCTGGACGAACTATCACTATTTCTCTTTTTGTTTTTTTACGAATAAATTCTTCTAGTTCCCTCGTCGGATCTACTAAGCAAATATATTCTTTTCTTTCTTCACTTAGTTTTTGAAGTGTCATTGTAAGGCATCCAGAAAAATATGTTTTCACGCCTACCTTCTCTAACTCTCTCACTGTAAATGTATCTCTTCCCCCAACTGGACTATGTTCTTGCAAATAACCAACAGACTCTTTTGAAAGTATAAACTCACTTGGAATCCTACCATTTTTTTGTCTAGTATTAGAAATATGAATTGATGTTAAAAGTGGAACGATTTTAGAAGACGGTGGCCAGTTTAAAGGTTCATGCATATACCAACCATTAGCAATCAAATATATCTCGTCTTGTGAATATTCTTTTAATTTTTCTCTATCAATCCATTTTTCCATAGGAATATCCCCTATAAATTGCTTGGCTGCAATGCATTGAAAATCATCCCCTATATTTTGTGTAGAGTTTGTTATCATCCATCCAAATTGACTCATCCTATTATTCTCTCCTTTTTTTTATTGATATAAATGAAAAAAGTAATCCCCATAGCATATAAAAACAATCTACTTCCCAAACGTTTATTGCTAATCCACTTAGTGCTACTATACTAATTGGTATATATTGATATATTTCTATATTTTCCCAATTTCCTTTAAATATATTTCTTATAATTATAAATGTTACTATAAAAATACCTATAATTCCCCTAGCCACATATAGCTCTAAGTACATATTATGTGCATAAGCACCTATACCACTTCTTATATTGTATTGTGCTATTCCTATTCCAAATAGCATTCTAAAAGGATTTTCTTCTATATAAGAAAAGTATAATTTTATTAAATCACTTCGCCCATTTGTTAATTCACTTATGTCTGATGTATTTAGCCTTGAAAAAACATAGTCTAAATTGTCTACTAGTATATCCTGTATAAAATATAAACCAACACTTAAAATTGCTATGAGCATAATTGTTGTCATTATTTTTTGATTAAATATATTTCGAACAAGAATTAATACTAGAATGCCAATTAAAAACATAGAAATTACAAAAAACATTCGTGAAGATGATGATAAGCCCATAACAATCAAAACACACGCCCCTAAAAAATATGTTATTGAATATTTTTCTTCCATCATCATAAGTAGAATTATCATTGAAACCGCAAGGCAAATATATAGTCCAAAATAATTCGGATCTCCACTTGCACCTTCATTTCTATCTACAATATTAGTATTCATTAAAACATTATTAAGTCCTCCACTCTTAAATCTAATAATAGCCCCATATAAAATAGACAAAATAACTCCTTCTATAAATGCTGGGATATACAAATGTACAATTTCTTCTTTATTGGTTTTCTCAAATGCAGCCATACCAGCAAATATACATAAATACAGAATAGGAACACTTATTATTCCCACCACATCAAAACCTTCACCATAAAAAACAAACAATCGAAATATGTCTGTAAAAACAAATACTATATATGGTAAAAATTTATTCTTTTTCATTCCTATATCTTTATACACAAACAACAAATAACTAGCAAACACTGCAATATATATATTTCCTAAAGGTATTCCATTTATAACAGTTATTCCCATTAGAGGAATAAGCATTAATATTTGTTGAATTATCTTCTCATTCTGATACCTTAACATATACAGTAATTCTTGTACAAATATTATAATAAAATATATAAATATAATTGCTGTATTTCCTGTTATTGCTAAAAACAATGTCACAATAGTCCCTAATAGAAACCTGTGCTTATCTAAATTATTCATCATGATCCTCTCTACCATAAACAAATATTTTTTATTCATAAACAGCAGATAATTCAGCTTTATATTTGTTTATATCCAGTAATTTTTCAGCTTGTTTAAGAACTGCAAAATGCATCTCATCTAACAAATCACTATTAGTGCAAATCAAATTGATTTTATCTGCCAACTCATCATCAGCAGCAGCCAAAAAACCTGTCTTTCCTTCTAATACTAATTCGCAAAGTCCATCTGTTGGAGTACTAACAATAGGAATACCCAAAGCAATTGCTTCTAAAGCACACATTGGTAGTCCTTCCCATAAAGAGGTCATAATCATTATCTTTGCATTCTTTAAAGTAGGATATGGATTCGTCTGAAAGCCTAACATATCAATATTTTTACTTAATCCCAATTCAATAATTCTTTTATTAACCTCGTTTTCTAATGGACCTTTGCCTATAATGGCTACTCTAATACCTTGATTTTTTTTCGCCACTCTAGAAATAATATCAATCAATCTCAGAGGATTTTTTTCATAAGAAATTCTGCCAAGAAATACTATGTCATATTTAATCTTACACATCCGTACATTTGCCTTTTTACGAATTTCCTCACAATCAACAACATTATACAGAATTGAGCTTTTATAGCCTATCTGTTTTTGATAATAATATCCCTCCTTTGCAGCTTTAGAAACCCAAAATATATGTTTTGCTCGTTGCGCTGCAATTCTAAATAGTAAAACCTTAATATTCAAGCTTCTTGAATCAAATCCATTATTATGAATATGTGAAATAAATGGTATCTTTCCACATGAAAGAGATACAAAAAAGCTTGCACGCATATCATGAGCATGAATAACTGTTGGCTTAACTTTATTTATAGCTTTTCTTAGTTCACTAACACTCATCTTCTTTAATGCTACAAACTGTATTTTTTCTTTTTCTAGAATTTGTCTAATTGGACCATCTAAACTACAGTACACCATCTGATACCTAGTATCACTTTTATACATTTTAATTATTTGGCATACAACATTTTCTGCACCTGAATACTCATTTGTATTTAAAACATGTAAAATTATATTCTTCATATACACCTTTCTTCATTTTCTTAAAAACAATCACTTACATTTAATTTTTTAATGGTATCTTTGATAATCTTCTTTTTATCAAATTTCTTTTTTATTTTATTAAAACTTGCATATCCCATATCTTTTCTTATTTCGAATGAAAGTTCTATAAATTTCTTTACTACTTTATATAAGTCTTCTTTGTTTTTCCTCTCACAAAGATAACCTGTTATTCCATCTTCTACTGTCTCCCTACATCCACTTATCCTAGTAGTAATCAATGGTCTTCCCATAGCTCCTGCTTCTAGAAGGGTATTTGCCATCCCTTCATGATAAGATGGAAGTACAAAACAATGACATTTTTTAATATATGGTTTTACATCTGACTGATACCCATGATATTCAATAATATTTTTTTCTACAAGCTCTTTGATCCATCCCCGATAATCGTCCTCCATTGGACCTACAATATCAAAAAAGACATTCGGATACTTTCTTTTAATCATCTCTGCTGTCTCAAATAATTCTTCTATCCCTTTTTCTTTCATAATACGCCCAATAAACAAAAATCTTATTTCCTCTCCTGAAGGATATTCACAAAAAGAATACTCTTCAAGATTTACTCCCGCACCATTTAACACACACGTTTGTTTTTCTTTTAATATATTCAAATCTAAAAAAGTCTGTTTATTTCCAGTATTTTCAAAAAATACCACTTTTGCTTTTTTTAAAGCAATCTTATATAAAAATGTCACTAATTTTTTTATCATACTCTCGCTTTGGAATGCTGTTCCAAGTCCTGTAATATTTACAACGTATGGCACATGATGTAAACGGCACATTAAGCCACCATAAATATTGGGCTTAATTGTATAAGTAATAACCATATCCGGATTTAATTTCTTAATCAATTTCCAGTAAAAGAACATAAGTTTCACATCTGTTTTGGGATTGATTCCTCTTCGGTCTACCGAAGTATTTATAAACTTACACCCCATCTTTTCCAGATTTTGCACAAGTTCACCATCCGGTAAAGAAATATATACTTCATTTCCTCGATCTATTAACTCCTGTAATAATTCTTTTCGAAATTTATATAATCCAACATCAAAATTTGCCAAAACCAGTATTCTCTTCATCTATTTTATTCTCCTTACAGGTACTCCTACATACACGCCTGCTTCCTTAATATCTTTTACTACTGCCGCACCTACGCCAACTACCACATTGTCAGAAATCATTGTATTATTTTTCACACAAGCTCCAGCACCTATATGGCTTCGTGCACCTACTTCAACTGTCCCTGCTAAAGCTGCATTTGGTGAAATATGCACAAAATCCTTTATCTTATTATCGTGCTCAATAATCGCTCCGGTATTAATGATACAATGTTGCCCTATATTTGTACACGGATTAAGAACTGCATTTGCCATAATAACCGTACCTGCACCTATTTGTACATCCATCCCTATTACTGCTGTAGGATGAATCAACGTAGCCCAAGATACATCATATTCTTGTGCAATTTTTTCTCGGATTATATTGTTCCCTATTGCAATAATAAATTCATGGTTTTCTTTATATTTATAATTTTCAAACACTCTTCCAAGTACCGGAAAACCACAAATCTCTTTCAGTAAATTATTATCGTCTAAAAAGCCAGAAATTTCATATCCGTTTTTTAACGCAATGTCTGCAACCACTTTTCCGTGTCCACTAGCACCAATAATTACTAATTTTTTCTTCATAATTTTACTCCACGCTTTTCTGTGAACCTTGGAATTCTTCCATTGTTGCTGCTGAAGCGCTATTGATACCTTCTCTTCGCAAAACCGTTAATATAGTTTTACAGATAATCTTCCAGTCACCTAAAAAAGTAATATGATCCACATAAGCCACATCTAAATCAAACTTTTCTTCCCAACTGATTGCATTTCTTCCATTTACTTGTGCATATCCTGTAAAGCCAGGTCTTACTTCGTGGCGTCTTGCTTGATGCTCATCATAGCGCTCCAGATATCTCACTAACAATGGTCTAGGACCTACTACACTCATATCTCCTTTTATCATATTGATAAGTTCAGGGAGTTCATCTAAACTGGTACTTCTCAGCAATTTTCCAAACTTTGTAAGTCTCATATCATCCGGCAAAAGATTTCCATTTTCATCTCTGGCATCTGTCATTGTTCGAAATTTATATAATGTAAATATCTTACCGTGAAGCCCCGGTCTCTGTTGTTTAAAAAGCACCGGTGAACCTAATTTAATTCGAACCAAAATCCCTGTAATTAGCAAAATAGGGGAAAATACAATTATCGCTAATAATGCACAACAAAAATCCTGAGGTCTTTTTATGTATTTCTCATAGATACCCTTTTTATGTTCAAATCCTGCGTTTTTTTGACCATTCATTATCCCGTACTCCCCACTTTTCTTATTCGAAACATTCTTTGATGATATCAATTACAATATCTTGTTCTTCCACTGTCATATTTAAATCACTTGGAAGACAAACTCCTCGATCAAAAATGTCTGTTCCTATATTTTCTCCCGGAAGAGTCACATAATCTCTATTCTCATAAATCGGCTGCATATGCATAGGTTTCCAGATAGGTCTGCTCTCTACATTATATTTTGCCAATGCTTTACGAATTTTTCCCGGACCAATCCCTTCTTCATAAGCATCTTTGTCAATTGTTATACAAGACAGCCAAAAATTAGGATCCGACTCTTTCAAATACGGGTTCATTGTTACCGGAGTATCTTTTAATCCCTCTTTGTATCTTTCATAAATTTTCTTCTTTCCAGCCTTGTGTTCGTCTAAATATTCCAACTGTCCTCTAGCAACTCCTGCCAATACATTACTCATACGATAATTATAGCCTAACTCCGTATGTTGATACCAAGGAGTGTCGTCTCTCGACTGAGTAGACCATTTCTTGGCTTTTGCAATATCTTCCTCACTGTCAGACATTAACATTCCTCCGGAAGTTCCTGTAATAATTTTATTTCCATTGAAAGAAATCGCATTATATTTTCCAAAAGTCCCTGTCTGTTTTCCCTTATAAGTAGCTGCAAGTGACTCCGCTGCATCCTCAATGAGTATTGCATTATACTTCTCGCAAAGCTCCTGTATTTTATCTAACTTAGCCGGAGTTCCATAAAGGTTAGCCACAATAACTGCTTTTGCCTTTCCCTCATATTTTTTCAATGCCAATTCCAGTGCTTCCGGATCCATATTCCAAGTTTCTCTTTCTGAATCCACAAAAACCTGAATTCCTTTTTCATAACTCACAGGATTTACAGTTGCCGCAAAAGTCATATCCGAACACAGAACAATATCTCCTTCTTTCACTCCTGCCAATTTTACAGCCAAATGTAACGCTGCTGTTCCTGATGATAACGCTACTGAAGCCTTGCATCCTACATATTCACGTATCCCTTTTTCTAAATAGTCTATATTTTCTCCTATTGTAGACATCCAGTTGGTATCAAAAGCTCGTTCTACATACATTCTGGAATTTTCATGAATATACGGACTAGCTAACCAAATTTTATTTTCAAATGGTTTTATTTCTTTTCTCATTTCTTCTTCCCCTTTGTTGTCCATCTCACTTAAATCATGTATTTACGCTGTTACCTTTTTATTAACTTCCTCCGGTCTCTTAAACGTCGGAACCACTTTCCTCAACACTTCTTTTGCTTCCAAATCGTCTCCTGTTTCACAAGCTTCTCTCAGTTCCCCTATTCTCTTATTGATTTCATCAGCGCTTAGCGCCTTATCTCTTTCGATAAAAATCATACTGTTGCTTGTCTTATCAAGTTCCTCAGTTTTTACCAGCAATTCCTCATACAGCTTTTCTCCCGGTCTTAATCCTGTTTCCACGATTTCCACACCATGTACACCGGACAGGCGAATCATATTCTCTGCCAAGTCCATGATTTTCACCGGTTTTCCCATATCCAGTACAAACAATTCTCCGTTATTGGCAATAGCACCGCTCTGAAGAACCAACTGTGAAGCTTCCGGAATGGTCATAAAGTAACGGATAATTCGTTTATCTGTAATTGTTACAGGTCCACCGTTTGCAATCTGGCGTTTAAATAACGGAATTACAGAACCGGCGCTTCCCAGTACATTTCCAAAACGTGTGATGCTGTATTTTACCCTGCCATGGGTACTTGCACTCTGTACAATCATCTCACACATTCTCTTTGTAGCGCCCATAACATTTGTAGGATTTACCGCCTTGTCTGTAGAAACCATCATAAATCGTTCTGCACCATATTCTTCACAAAGGTTTACCACAACTTCTGTACCGAAAATATTGTTTTCAATGGCTTCAATACAGTTGTGCTCCATAAGAGGTACGTGTTTATGGGCTGCTGCATTGATAACAATTTGAGGATGATAGGTTTCAAACACTCTTTCCATTGCTTTTCGGTTAGTAATGGAGGCAATCTCCACCTGAAGGTTCAGTTTACCACTATAAGCAATTTTCAATTCCTGCTGCACATCATAAGCGCCGTTTTCATATATATCAAGGATAATCAACTGTTTCGGCTCCATTTTAGCTAACTGACGGCATAATTCAGAACCGATAGAACCACCACCACCGGTAATCAAAACAATTTTATCCTTGTAATAGGCATTTGTGCGTTCATCTGCAACTGCCAGCGGTTTTCTGAATAAAAGTTCTTCTGCATCAAACTCTCTCAAATGTCTCTTTCCGCCTACTGCATATACCGTAGGGAAATCATAAACTTTTAATTTATAACCCGCTTTTTTATAATAATCATAAAGTTCTTTTTTCTTTTCTGCGTCCATAGAAGGAATAGCAAAAACAATTTCCTGTACTTCTAATTCTTCAAGTTTTCGAAGTGTCGCCTCGTCTTCTGACCATACAGGAATACCATGAATTTCTCTGCCCACCTTTTCTTTGTTCACATCGATAAAACATCGTGGTGTATAAGAGGCTTCGCTATTATTTAAAAGTTCTTCTGCCAGTCCCACACCTACGCGTCCTGCGCCAATAATAGCAACCTTAATTTTCTGTATATCATTATCATTACCAATCTCCATCCCTGAAAAAATTCGGAATAAAGCCAGTAGAATTTTCCCTTTTACCGTATCGTGATTTCCGCATTTATATGCGTAGCGATACACCATTCGAATTGCCAAAGCCCCTAATAAATTCAAACTTACCAAAGACAAAAGTCTTCCAAATGTAATGTGCTGAATGGGCAAAATACTCTCCAGACATAAATATGCCAGAAATCCCGCAAAATCTGTAAATAATAATCGGATATAGCACTGTATTCCGCCATATCTCCAAACCTGTCCGTAAATATTTCCGATTATACGCGCCGCAAAAATACATATAATCGAAATTGCCGCCTGTTCAAAAATCCCTTTTCCTGAAAGCTTATCATCTCCCGCATAGAAAGCTAACAAAAGAAGCGCTGCAATCGCGTATACTCCCATATCGTAGAAAACAAGCATCCAACGTATATTTTTTGTCATTTTTGTATTTTCTCTCGTCATAGTCATGTTTTTATTTTTTTTCCTTCCTTCATTCCCAACGCTTCATTTCATGCTTATGGGACACGGGAGCTGTCTAAACGGCAGCTCCCAACATCTTCTAGTCACATTCTTTTTTCGTCTTTCTCATTACCACAACTGCCGTTACCAAAAGCAGCGCTGCTGCTCCCATATACATTCCCCAATCAGATTTTACCCCTGTCTTTGGAGATGTACCTGAACCTGTTGTACTATTTCCTTCTGTCGCTGACTCATCCACATCTGCAATTACCGCTACCGGAGATAAGTCGATAAACTCTGCTGTAATCTGCTTATTAGCATAATTTACATCTGTCGGTGTAACAATTTCCCACAGATTACGGTCTGTACTATAATGCAGAAGTTTTACATCTTTCAAAGCTTTTGTCAAAGCCGGTACAGACAAGGTCACTTTGTATTTACCATCTTCTGTACGAATTCCACCGTTGATAGGTTCTAAATCGAAGAATTTTGTAATTAAACTCTTTCCTTCCAGTTCCTTTGCCAGTTCAGGAGCTAGCTCCGCAATGCTCTGAAGAGTTTCTTTTCCGGCATTCACAGCTAAAATCTTAGCTTCTACCTCTGGAGCAGACTCGTATAAATAAGAAAAAGTTTCTGCTGTACCTTCTGATACTTCATAGTATCCCGCAGATTCTCCTACCAGAGTCACGTCTGTGGTACGGCTTCCTGCTGCAAATACAGAAACCACCTGTGTAACAACAAGGGCTGCTGCCAGCAAAGTTCCAAAAAATCTTTTTTTCATTGGTCCTACACTTCCTTTCTTTTTATTTTTCTATCGATACCAGTACGGCTTGTACCAGATATCTTTGGCTTGCAATTCCTGCATAGCAGGTGGATAAAGTAATGATTTTATCCTCATTTGTCACTTCCATGGAAGTATCTACAAAAGCATTCATGTTTCGCATAGAAAAAATATTATCTAAGTATTCTTTATATTCTTCTTTATTCCAAAAGTCAAAGCTCATAAGCAAATGTCTGTTGTCATAGAGATATGCTGCAAATATTTTATAATGCAAAATCTGATCCGGGAGATAAATAATCACTTCTCGGTTGCTGTCAAAAAAGCTCCTGTCCATATATTTGTGAATGCTCTGAAACATGGAGCCATTTTTCATATCATGCCCATAGATAACCGTATTGGGATCTTCAAAAGTCTTTGTGTTATAATTCTCTGTAAAAATAGCTCCTTCTGCTTTCTTCTCTCTGTTGATATCATGGTTTAGATAATATGCATTATTATCAGGACTTTGCACAATAGGATAATCCACATTTGTTTCCGGAATTTTAATCCACGCATAGATATCCGGATTTTGCGTCTGTAAAGTTTCAAAGTCAATAGGAATTTCTATCTGTGGCTGCTGAACTTCCTGCTCAGGTTCCACTGTCTCTTCTACAACTGCTTCCTCTTTGATCTCTTCGTAAATCTTCCCTGCATTTTTTTCCTGCAGATATTTATATATTCCAATACCTGCAAAAGATGCAGCCCCTATCAGACATAAACCTATGATTAAATAATATTTTTTATTTTGCTTCTTCATAAAATTTTTCTATTATTTCCTTATACAGTTCTGTATCATCTACATGATATTCATCGAAACCATTTGCAGTAACCCCTTCTCCTGGAAGCGTCCACATCTCGGCTCCACTTTCTTCCATATTTTGCATAATCTTTAAGAAATTATCTTTTCCAATGTTTGTTACCATATATTCTTCTATTGCCGTATATAAATTAGTAATAAAAGAACTATTTTCTTGGTATAGCTCTTTTGCTCTTTCTCCATAAGCAGCCAAAAACGCTTGCTGGCGCTCCATTCTCTTTAAAGCACTATGTGGTTTTATAGTATCTCTGTATCTTATAAAATCTTCTATATTATCCTTGGTAAGCTTAACCTCTGTCCCTTGACTCCACTGAGGAAAAACTTCTTCCAAGCTGTCATTTGGAACTGTCACTGTAAGTTCTTTCACTTGTTCCATCATTATAGGAATTGCATCCATGTTAATAGAGCAATACCCATCTATATGAAGTCCATAAAGCAAGTTCGATACTGCATCTCTCATTAAAGCACAGCTTTCTCTCCCACCGTCACCATATCCATAAGCCAAATTTATATGGTCTAGGGTTTTCCCTGTACTTTTTCCTTCTTGATTAAATACTTCAATTTCCGTTATAGTATCTCTTGGTATTGTCAATACAGAAAGGGTTCCTTCCTTTCTGTTTCTGGTAAAGAGAAAAACCGCATCTGCCTGACCGGCATCTGCTTTTCCTACCTGAGTTTCCTGTCTTTCTTCTTTATCAATCCCTAGAAAAAGATAGTTGCTTAAATGTTCATTATACTTATATTTTTTTCCTTCATACAAAACTACATCTGTCTGCTCTACCTCTATCTCACTGTTTCCTATCTCTACTGTCTTTGTTTGTTGGTTCTTCAACAGTAGATAAACACCTGCTCCTACCACTGTAAGTGTAGCCGTAAAAATTGCAAATCTTGCAAGTTTATATTTTTTCTTTCTATTCATCATCTCCTTATCTTCCTCTATATCCGCCATATTTTTTTCCATAATATGATGAATAGTATTTACTTTTTTTCAAATCTGCTTTATTCAGTACCGCTCCTAAAATATGACACTTACTTCTTTCTAACTGCTGCTTTGCTTTTTGCGCTACTTTATAGCTTACTGCATCGCTTTCCACAATTAAAATTGCCCCGTCACTTTTCTCTGCAACTACAGCAGCATCAATCATAGAACCAATCGGCGGTGTATCAACAAAAATATAATCATATTGTTCTTTTTTTTCTTTTAAAAAATCATCAAATTCCTTGGAACTTAAAAGCTCAGAAGGGTTAGGCGCTATAGGACCTGCAAAAACAATATCTACATTTTCAAAATTCGTCTGATAGGTAATCTGTTCTTTATCCACCTGTCCACTTAAATACTGGGACAGACCTTTCACTTCCTGCTTCACACTATATCTTTTTACATATACTGATTTTCGAATATCCGCATCCAGCAACAATACTTTTTTTCCTATACTTCCCATTTCTTTTGATAAGTTAAAGGCAATATCACTTTTCCCTTCATTTGGGTAACAGCTGGTAAGTAAAATTACTTTTACTTCTTTATTCGAAAACTGTATATTGGTACGAAGAGTTTTAAGTGCTTCTTCATAGAAATAGTCTGAACGCTTAGGATCTTTCATTACTACCTTTAATTCCGTATTCATGATTTTTTCATCCTCCTAATGTTTCTTTTTCTTTCTTCCACTTTTCTTATTTTTCCCAATATAATCTTTTCTATCTGGTACAGTAGCTAATACCGGAATATCTAAATATCTGGCAATATCCTCTTCTGTTTTAATAAAATCACTCATAATTGCCAAGAGTGCAAAGACACCTGCACTGGCAAAAAGTCCTGCAAAAAGCCCTAAAAACGCATTTTTCTTTATATTAGGACCATCTTTATACGTAGGAATTTCTCCTTTTTCAATAATTTTAGGAGGAATAACTTCCATTTTATCTCCTACATATTCCGATGACACTACCGCAAGCTCATCTACAAGAATCTTTGCCTGCTTAGGATCTGTACTGGTAACAGATACATTTAAAATTCTTGTATTATCAGGATTTGTAATGGATACCATGCCCTTTAATGCATTTGGGCTAATCTTAAGATTCAAATTCTCAATTACCTGCTCCATCACCGGCTTACTTTTAATCAATACTTGATAGTCACTGGCTAATTGCGTTCCCAGCTGCAAATCTGCCATAGATGTCAACGTAGTCTCCTTTGAAAGCACCAACATACTGGAGGTTGATGTATAGGTAGGTGCGATACAAAATTGTGTATAAGCAGCTGCTCCGCATCCAAACAGCAAACCTGCTGCCAGTATCCACAAGATTTTCTGCTTTAACACATAAAATATTTCTATCAAATCAATGCTCTGTTCTTCCATTTTTTTTTCCATGAATTTACCCTTTTCTTTCTTAATTAATATTTTCAACACAATTATAATATGGTGTGTACCTATTTTTCAATATCCTTTTATTTCCAAATTTTTTAGAAATTTATTATTATATACAACATATCGACTATTTAGAAATATATCCCAGTTCTAATAATTTCTCATAAAGCGCCTCTGCAACCTGAGTCTGACCATCAGCCGTAGTTGTTGTAACTGTGCACACATCAATAGTGCTGATATAGTGCTCACCCCATGTTTCTTTCATTACTTTTTCATATTCCGGTATATTCACACTGCCATCCATTGGTCTTACTCCGACAATAATAAATTTATCTTTGTTCGCACCAAAAGTATCTAGCACCTTTTGCTGCTGTTCTACCAGCTCTTTGGGGTCTCTATTCCATCCACCATAATATCCCATTGTAATAATAGGAATATACTCTTTATCAAAACGGTCCATTTCTTCAGCAGTCAAATCACGAATTCCGGTTTCTGTCACCGCTGGAGTCGCCCATCCTGCACTAACTTTATGCTGTTCAATATACTTATCTAAATCATCCTGAGGTACCCCTGCCATTTTCATTATTGATAAGGTTCCCGCTCCTGCCAATGTTTTATTGGCATACTCCAGTATATATCCTTCAGCTTTTAGTTTCTCTTCTAATTTTACTCTTGAAGAATACTGTAGTTCATTTTCTTTTGTAAAAAACTCATCTCCCCAAAAAGAAATCCCTGTAGGCATTTGAGGCTCTGCTGTCTCTTCTTCCTCGGTTTGTTCTTTCTTAGCTTCCTGTGCGGTTTCATCCTTTACTTTTTCTTTTTCATTAGTTTTCTTAGCTTCCTGAGTCAGCTTTTGATTTCTTACAGCTTCTGTTTTAGTATCAAACGCTAAAAAACCTATAAATAACGCTGCCAGAGCTACACATATCCCTAATAATAAACAATTAAGTATCTTTGTATTCTTTCTCATGATGTTCTCTACCTTTTGACCTTTTATATTTTATTTATAAAATTTGATTCATCAAAATTTTTTCTGCATTTCTATAAGAAATATCTTTTATATATTCTCTGTCTAAATGCTTTTCCATCCAGCGTGAAGCTTCCATAATCTCCGGCTTTCTTGTACCAGTATTGTGCATATCTGTTCCCAGGAAATGTACATTACCCTCTTTCAACATCTTTCTGCACCATCTAGTTGTCTCCGTATACCACTTACCGCCAATCGGTCTATAATTCATTTGCATCAGTGCTCCCATTTGTATTAAATCACCTACGTGATTTCCTTCCCTTAAAAAAGTATATCTCTCAAAATGAGCAAGGATTGGTATGTACTGTGCCATAGTAAGTTTTCTCACTGCGTCAAGAATCATAGAATATGGTGTAGATGGAAAGAATTCAACAAGCACATAAGCGCTTTCATTTAACGTCAGAATTTTTTTTTCTTTCAGTTTTTCTACTACATCCTCTGTATAAAAAATTTCCTGACCAGAGTAAATAATAAAATCCTTTTTAATTTCTATCCTAATCTTTCTTTGCAGTTCTTCTCTTAGCCGCCTTAATTGTTCCAGATTTTCATTTGGGAACTGCCTGGAGTAATGCGAAGTTGCTACCACTGCATAAACACCTTGTTTGGCCGCTAACTTTAACATACGTAAACTTTCTTTTTCCTCTGTTGCTCCATCATCAACTCCCGGCAACACATGACAATGGAAATCAATTCTCTTCATACCTTACCTCTTTATACAACTACCCCCCTCCTTAAAATTTTGCTTATTAAACTTTTAAGGGAGGGGGGATATTTCTTAAACCCTAAAATTCATTGCATTCCAAAACCAACAGTTTCATAAATCAGATTTGACAAATTTCAAGGTCTCATATATTTTGTGTTTTCTTTGCCATTCATGCTCCATATTGTTCACTTATACCTTATGATGCATCAACAATATAATAGCACCATTTTCTCTATATTTCAACAAAAGCACTTATTTTTCTCCCATGAATTTTATTCACTTTTCCTATTATTTTTAGTTATTTTTTACAAATATTAAAAAAATGGCGCCATAACGTAATTTTTTGTTATAACACCATTTTCCTATAATTATAAGTCTAATTTCAAATCATTTTCTTTAATCCATCCATATTTTCTAAAAGGAATAGCAATCAACCATGTAAACACTGCCGGAAGAATAAAGCAGATTAAAGCCATCCCAATCCAGTCCATAGGTGTAATAGCTGCTTTTGCACCGCTTGCAATATCGTTTACCCATCCTGTATAAACACCAATCTGCCCTACAAAACCACAGGTTCCCATACCGGAAGCTACTGCTGCTCCATTCATTTCCATATGAAACAGGCAGGTTGCCAATGGCCCCGTAATGGCAGACGCTAAAGTAGGAGGCAGCCAGATTTTTGGATTTTTTACAATATTTCCCATTTGAAGCATGGATGTTCCAATTCCCTGTGCAAAAAGTCCGCCCCATTTGTTTTCACGAAAGCTCATTACTGCAAAACCAATCATTTGTGCACAACAGCCTGCTACTGCTGCTCCTCCGGCAAGCCCGGTAAGAGACAGTGCCGCACAGATTGCAGCGCTGCTGATTGGAAGTGTCAAGGCAACTCCTACGATTACAGATACCAGAATTCCCATAAAGAACGGCTGAAGCTCTGTGGCCCACATAATTGCATTTCCCACACTGCTTGCAGCGTAGCCGATTGCCGGTGCCCACCACAGGGATAAAAGCACACCTACACCAATTGCTGTAAATGGTGTAACAATAATATCGATTTTCGTTTCTTTTGATACTAATTTTCCAAATTCTGCTGCAAAAATTGTGACAACCAATAGTGCCAGAGGACCGCCGGCTCCACCCAACTCATTGGCTGCCATTCCTACTGCTGCCAGTGAAAACAGCACCAGCGGAGGACATTGTAATGCATACCCAATGGATATTGCCATTGCCGCACCTGTTGCGCCTTTTGCATAAGTTCCTACTGTTACCAGAATATCAATTCCCAGCTGTTCTCCCAGTGTGCTGATAATTGTACCAATCAGCAGAGAAGCAAATAATCCCTGTGCCATAGCGCTTAAGGCATCAATTCCGTACCTCTTTGCAGAAAAAATAATATTTTTTCTTTTTAAAAACTCTTTCATATCCTTTTCCCTTTCCAAACTGTCATTTCAAGTGTCTTGTCAGTCAGCATCTATTATGCACAGTTTTAAAGGGTTCGTCAACTATTTAAGAGCTAAATCCGGATAATTCGTAATCACCGCATCTACACCTGCATCCATAAACATTTTCATATCTTCTTTCTTATTCACCGTCCACACACGCACCTTTAACCCACTGTTTAAGTAAGTTTCCAGAAAATCTGCCATTTTCAGGTGGTAAACTGCCGGATGCAGCCCTTTTACACCTGTCTCTTTTGCATATTTCTCCATATTAAGAGTTACATCACTGAACAAATATGCCGTTTCTGCATGAATATCCTGCTCTAATATTTTCTGAATACTATAGTGGTTGAAAGAAGAATAAATAACACGACCTTCCATTTTTTTGTTTTTCACAATTTCCATGGTTTTTTCTTCAATTCCTTCGTACCAGTAAATACCTGTTTTTAATTCGATATTTACCTTCATAGAAGAATTTTCTACCAAATCCAGCACTTCCTTTAAGGTCGGTATCTGAACTCCCTTGTATTTTTCTATATGATTGTGAAAGGAAAATTTTTTCAGTTCTTCTAATGTATAATCTCTTACTTTTCCCTGTCCATCGCTGGTTCTGTCAAGAGTTTCATCATGAATAACCACTACTTCTCCGTCTTTTGTCAGATGTACATCCAGTTCAATGCCGTCTGCTCCCTGCTCCATTGCCAGGCGGAAAGCCTCCAGTGTATTTTCTGGGGCATAACCGCTGGCACCTCTGTGAGCAAATATTTCTGTCATGCTCATTCACCTCTGTTACTGATTTACAAGATTATATTCTTCAATCGATTTGTTAATAGCATCTGCCATATTTTTTACTGCCGTTTTTACATCTGCATTTCCATTGAGAAGGTTTTCAATTTCAGACTCTACCGTTGCTCTTGCTTCAGGGAATACGCTTAACAATGCACCTACATATTTTGGTGAAGAATCATGTAACTGATCAATTGCTGTCTGGAACTGTGGATATTTTTCTACGTTTTCTTTAAATACCGGTTCTTCCTGTGCTGCTGTTGTTACTGGGAAGTATCCTGTCTGTGCATTCCAGTATGCCTGTGACTCTGGGGAAATCAGGAATTTTACAAATTCCCAGGTTGCTCTTGTTTTTTTAGCATCATTGTTGTTTAATGCCCATAAAGATGCACCACCAATGGAAACTCCACCCTCATCTGTGGATTTTACTTTAGGAAAGTATGCAGTACCTACTTCAAATTTTCCGTTTACATCCTGTAAAATCTGTTTTAAGGAAGCTGTAGAACCCAGTGTAATGGCTGATTTTCCCGCTGAAAAATCTGCAAGACCTGCGTCTCCGCCTTTTCCTACATTTGGTGCATAACCTTTATCATAAAGAGATTTCCATGCGGTTAAAATATTTGCTGCTGCACCGTTTGAATCAAAGGCAACTGCTGTAGCAGCTTCTGTTCTTCCGTTTCCGTTATTTGCATATTCCAATCCCTGTTTTCCAATAAACTGTTCAAAGAACCATCCATAAATTCCTAAAGAAATTACCTGTCCTGCTCCGCCTTCATTTAAAAGCTTTTCACCAACTGCTTCAATTCCTTCCAGACTATCTGGGATTTCTGTAATGCCTGCTTTTTCAAACATTTCCTTATTATAATACATAATCGGTGTAGAAGAGTTGAAAGGCATAGAATATAACTGATTGTCAATAGTATAATATGCTGCCAGATTTGGCTCAATCTGGGATAAATCATAACTATCTGCATCAATCATCTGCTGCATCGGAGTAATCCAGCCTGACTCAATCATAAATCTACTTCCGATTTCGTATACCTGTACTAAATCTGCTCCCATATTTCCAATCTGTGCGCTTTTTAATTTGTTTAAGGAGTCATCGTATTCTCCCTGATACTGAGCTTTTACAGTAATTCCATATTCATTTTCATCATTAAATTTCTTAACTAACGTGTCAATCGCCTGTCCATTGACACCACCCATAGAATGCCAGAAGGAGATTTCTGTACCGTCTACTTCAGAAGCGTCTGCCATGGAAAATTCTTCTGTACCCTCTGTCTGTTGGGTTTCTTCTGTTTTGCCTTCTGTTTTATTTTCTGTTTCTGTAGTTTTGTTTCCTCCGCATCCTGCCAGAGTTCCCATCATCATTGTTCCTGCTAAAATCACTGAAATTATTTTTTTCTTCATTCTTTTTCCCTTTCTTTGTCAGCCTTTTACTGCTCCTGCGAACATTCCTCGAATAAGCTGTTTCTGTCCTACAATAAAGATAGATATTGAAGGAATAATTACCATTACCACACCTGCAATCATCAGTGTAATTGACTGAGAGTCTACACTGTCCAGCATACTGATACCAATCTGTACAGTTCTCATTTCATCAGAACCTGTTACCAGCAATGGCCACATATACATATTCCATGCATTAATAAAGGTATAAACGCCCATTGCTCCAATAGCTGATTTTGTAAGAGGTATCAAAATTCTTACGATAAACTTCAAGTTGCTGCACCCATCCAGTTTCGCAGATTCGTACAGAGAAATTGGAAATGTGCTATAAAACTGCCGGAACAGGAAAATTCCCATTGCCGATGTCAGGTAAGGTACAATCAATACTGAATATGTGTCTAACATACCCAGCTGACTTACAGTAAGATAGTTGGAGATAATCGTTGCTTCTCCCGGAACCATCATCGTAGCCATAACAACCATAAATAACACGCCTTTTCCTTTAAATTCTAAGAAGGAGAAGGCAAAGGCAGCCAGAGAGCAGGTAACAATCTGCCCCAGTGTAATACAGGCTGCCATAACAAATGAATTGATAATAAAGCGTAGTAAAGGAACACTTGTAAATGCCTGTTTGAAGTTTTCAATGGTCGGATTTTTTGGAAATAAATTCATATCCATGGTAAAGAGTTCCCCTGAAGGCATAAATGCAATACTTACCGCATACAAGAGAGGAATTAACACGATAATTGCTGTGACTATGTTAATCAATACTCTTATTCCTGTATGAATTCTTCTTTTTCGTAAAGCCTTTGTATTTATCATGGTTTTCCTCCTTTCTTTTCTATGCGGAACATTACCAGTGTAATGAGCATTACAATAAAGAATAAAATTACGGACTGTGCTGCTGCGCTTCCAAAACGATAGTTAAAGAATGCATCTCTGTAAATAGAATATACGATAACATTTGTGGTTTCGTTCGGTCCTCCTTCCGTGAGGATTTTAATCTGACCAAAGGACTGAAATGCCTGAATGATGTTTACCACTAATGTATAAAACATAATGGGAGATAATCCCGGTAAAGTCAGATGGAAAAATTGCTGTACACCGCTGGCTCCGTCTACAGAAGCTCTTTCGTAAATAGTGTTGTCAATATTTCCAAGTCCTGCTGAAAAGTACAAAAAGTTAATTCCGCTGTTTAACCATGCTGTAAGAATTGCCACACAGTACAATGCCGTTTCCGGATTGCTCAGCCAGTTAATATCAAGCCCCAAAAGCTTATTAACAATTCCTACGGAAGGATGAAGCATCAACTTAAAAATCAAGGCTGCAGAGCTTGACGCAATGGCCATTGGCAATGCATAGGCTGTACTGAAAAAGCGAATTCCGGGAAATGCCTTATTACACAACACTGCAGTAATCAGTCCTAAAAGCATACTTCCCACAACAACAATTCCTACAAAAATTAAAGTTACTTTTAAACTGTTTAGAAAAGAGGGCGATGTCAATAATTCTTTATAGTTCTCGATTCCTGCAAAGAGTTTCGCCTGCCCCATCTTATCTGTCTTATAAAAACTCAAATAAATGGTCTTAAAAAATGGATAAAACAAAAATACTGCAAAAATCAGCATACACGGCAGTAGATATCCATAAGGGGATAAACGGCCTTTTTTCTTTTTATTCATGAGTGAAATCCTCCTTATAGAACAAGTTTTCCTGTGTATCCATATCAAAAGCGTAAAGCTTTTCTGTATCGAAATAGAGATTAATATTTTCTCCCCTTTTCGTCTCATTCTCCGGATTTAAACGTACTGCCTGATTTCTTCCCTGCGCCTGAAAGTACAAAACAACCTCTGCCCCTAAAAGCTCTCTGGCAATTACTTTTTCTTCCAGACCTACACTATTTTTCTCAAATCCTCGTCTTTTCGCTTCCTCATATTCGTAAATATCCTCCGGACGAATTCCCAGGATTACTTTTTCGCCATTTTTTTGTCTCTGAAGAATTTCTCCTTTTTTCCCATCCAGATAAACTTTCTTTCCCAGCTCATTTCCTCCCAGATAGAGAAGTGTACGTCCATCTTCAACTGCCACCCAGGCTTCAAAGAAGTTCATAGATGGTGCACCGATAAAACCGGCCACAAACAGATTTGCCGGATTATTATAAATTTCTGCCGGCGGTGCAACCTGCTGTACAAATCCGTCTTTCATTACCACAATCTTCGTTCCCAATGTCATTGCCTCTGTCTGGTCATGTGTCACATAAATAATCGTTGTTTCCATTTCTCTGTGAAGCTTTGCCAGTTCAATACGCATCTGAGTACGAAGCTTTGCATCCAGATTGGATAATGGCTCATCCATTAAAAATACTTTTGGTTTTCGGATAATTGCACTTCCCATTGCCACTCTCTGTTTTTGTCCCCCTGAAAGTGCACTGGGCTTTCTATCCAACAAATGCTCAATCTCCAAAATTTTTGCCACTTCATGAACTCTTTTTTTAATCTCATCTTTGGGAACTTTTCTGATTTTCAGTGCATAAGCCAGATTTCCATAAACTGTCATATTGGGATAAAGAGCGTAATTCTGAAACACCATAGACATTTCTCTGTCCTTTGGTTCACAATAATTACTGAATTCCCCATCTATGTAAAGTTCTCCGTCTGAAATATCCTCAAGTCCTGCAATCATGCGAAGAGTTGTAGATTTTCCACAGCCGGATGGTCCTACTAAAATCACAAATTCTTTATCCTGTATTTCCAGATTTACATTTCTGACTGCATACTGTTGGTTTTCATATATTTTTGAAACATTTTTCAATGTGATTTCTGACATCGTGTTTCTCCTTCCTTTTTCAGCAATCTGTGATTTAGTTTAACGGAAAGGTAAGAAGCAAACTATCACGTTTTTGAGAAATAAACGTAAAAAAGGTGTAAAACCATTAGAAATCTAATGACTTTACACCTTTTATTTAGCCTTTTACTGCACCGGCAGCTACACCTGCCAGTATGTATTTCTGGAAGAATATGTAAATCAGTACTGTTGGTATCATAATTACAATAATTCCTGCTGCCAATGTCTGCCAGGAACCTTCCTGTGCATTGGCATAATCCATTAAGAAAGTAGTTAATGTCCGCAATTTGTTCTTAGGCATGTACAGATATGGAATATACATATCATTGATAATGGAAATGGATTTAATAATTACCACTGTCGCTGTTGCCGGAGCTAAAAGCGGGAAAATAATCTTTCTAAACAGCTGGAAATAGCTGCATCCATCAAGAAGCGCACTCTCATCTAAGGATACAGGCAGAGTAGAAATAAACTGTCTATAAATGTACAACTGCATTAAATCAGATGCAACATAGATGATAATCGGTGCTCCAAGAGTATTGTATAAATTTAATCCTGTAATAATTTTAAAACGGGCAATTTCTGTTACAAAGGTAGGAATTAACATTCCAAGGAAAAACAGTGCCACAATTACCTTTTTCATTCTGAACTCAAATCGCTCTAAAATGAATGCTGTCATTGTTCCAAACATGACATTGAAAATCAAACTGATTACCAGAATAATTCCTGTATTCTTAAATCCTAATAAAAGATATTTATTGGCAAATACTTCTTTGAAGTTATCAAAAGTAATTCTGGAAAGCTCAGGAAGCAGCAATGGTGATGTATTTACCATATCTGCCTTGGTTTTCAGTGACGCAAAAAGTGTCAGCAAGATAGGCGCAAGCACAATAAATACCATCGTAATACCTACTGCCTGTTTTAAAATTTCAATTCCGATTCTTTTTGTCTTGCCTTTTCTCATTTCACCTTTTCCGCCTTTCTTCCAATATGGAGGATTTTATTCTGTATGAGATAAATCACCACAATAAGTACCATGATTGCCACCGCCATGGTGGAAGCAAGGCCAAAGTTATTAAAGGTAAATGCCGTTTTTATGGTATGTAATGTAAAGGTTGATGATGCGTATCCCGGACCTCCCGCTGTCATAACAAACGGAATATCGAATACCTGAAGGGCTCCTCGAATGTTATCAAACAACACAAAGTCAACCATTAACTGAATAGATGGCACCTGAATATAACGGAATATATGCCAGGAATTTGCCCCATCCATTGCCGCAGCTTCCATAATTTCATTTGGCACGGACTGCAGTGCAGCCATGAATAAAACAGTATGATAGCCGCTGAAACGCCACAAAGATACAAATGCCAAAACAAAGTTTACAATCTTTTCATCAGAGAGCCAGTTTCTAATAAATCCTTCTAAATGAGCAAATTCTAACATGGAATTAAATGCTCCGTTTACAGGAGAAAAGAAATAAGAAAATGCATAGGCAATTGCTACTCCATTGATGATATATGGCAGAAATACAATTGTCTTATATGCCTTTGCTGCTCTCATTTTTGATGTCAGCATTACTGCCACCATCAGCTCTATGGGAATAAACAATAAATGTGCTGCGAAATAAACACCGTTATTCCTAAGAGATGTCCATAAATCTTTATTCTGAAACATGGATATATAGTTGTCAAAACCTATGAAGTCACTGGAGCTTGAATATCCATCCCAGTTTGTAAAGCTCATTCGTATTAAATCTCCCGCAGGAAATACTACAAAGCAAATCAGCAATGTCAACGGAATGATTAAGGACAACACAATAAACCGTGCTTTTTTCTTATTCAGAGTTTGCATTCTGATATCCTCCTCACTTCGTCTGCTTATTTAATTTCAAGTTTTTCTCTTGCTGCCTTCCACTTTGTATTTAACTCATTCAGCGCTTCGTCTAAATCAAAATCAGGAATTAACATCTGTGCACCTAATTTTTTATAGTCGAAAGTAGTTTCTGCAACTAATGCCTGGAAATCATCTCCACCACCGTCATACATAACAATTTCTGCATCTGGCTGAAGTTCATCTGCCTGTGCTAAAATTGGATCTTTTTCTTTTGTAAATGTTTTACTTGCACTGTCATCTGGAATAGATTTAATATGATCCGGATACCAGTCTTCTGAGAAACAGAATTCTACAAATGCTTTTGCCAGTTCTGGATTTTCACAGTGTGAAGTTACGGAAAGGAATAAGTCACCCTGTGTAACAGTTCTAAATGGTTCAGACTCATCATCTCTTACAGGTAAGTAGAAAGTTCCTAACTCATCTGTGCTCTCTGCTGTATCCTTAAAGGATTTTAAAGCTCTTGCTCCTGCTGCAATAATAGAAGACTGTTTTGTAGCAAACAGGTTATATGCCTGGTCATTACTAAGACCTAAAGGATCTTTTCCAAATACGCCTGAAGAAAACAGAGAATCAATTTTCTTAAACGCTGTATTTACATCTGTTCCTTCTGCAAAAGGTTCATCCTGACCTGCCATAGTATTCCAGTTCTGTCCGTTTCCGGAAATCAGAGAAGGCATGAATTCTGCAAATGGATAAGTTGTCCATTCATCTTTTCCACCAATAGCAAATGCCATATAATCTCCGTTGTCTTTTCCGTAATAATCCTGAAGCTTTTTGGATACTTCTTCCAGTCCTGCCCATGTATCCGGAACTTCTACACCGGCTTCTTTGAACATATCTTTCCAATAATATACATATTCACTACTCATAGTAAGAGGAATACCTAAAATCTTATCATCTACCGCATAACCGGAAGCAACTTTATTATCCTCTACTGCTTTTAAATCAGAAATATCTACCAAATACTCTTTAAATCTGGAAAGAGTAAATGTTTTATTAAACATTACATCTGGAAGCTGATTTGCTGCCGCACGCATTTTCATAGCATTCCAATATTCTGTATCATCTTTCAGCTTTTCAAATTCTAATGTTACATCCGGATATAATTCCTGAAAACGTCCTTCAAGATCCAGACTTTCAAATAATTCCATTGTTCTGTTGTCCCATAAGGCAATTACTAATTCTCCTGATAATTCAGATTCTCCGTCCTTTTTTCCACTTTCTTTGCCTTCGGAGCCACCACATCCTACAAGACTTGTAGCAACCATTGCCGCACATAATAATGCTGCTAAAACTTTCTTTTTCATATTGACCTCCTCAAAAATTATGATATTGAAATCATAACAGATATAAATATGCGGCACTATGACAAAAAGTAAGATTTCTTGACTTATCGTTAGATTTATAAAATTTGTCTTTTATACACACTGGGACTCACACCACACACCTTCTTGAACATTCTGTTAAAATGCTCTACGCTGTTGTAACCTACACTTTCACTGATTTCATACATTTTCATATCCGTAGTGCGAAGCAGTTCTCTGGCATTTGCCATTCTGATTTCCGTCAGAAAGTTACTGAATGTATTTCCGATTTCTTTTGTAAAACAAGAGCTGAAGTATTTTTCGTTTAATCCTACATAAGCTGCCGTACTTCCCAATGTAAGCTCAGGATTTGCATAATTATCCATAATAAATCTTCGTGCTTTTTGAAATAAATCCATCTGGTTTCTATCGTATGTATTCACAATATAATCGGCTACATAACTAATGTAATTATTGGTCCATATTGCCAGACTTCCTCCATCCGCAATACGTCCTATTTTTTCATAATAATTTACTTCCCCCAGAAACAAAGACCAAATACTATCTTCATTCTCTCTCATCATAAGAGCAATAAACCATACAAGATACAGACATTCTTTCCTTGCATCCTCTTCTGCCATGTCCGTTAATTGCCTTAATAAAATACGTTTTTGCTCCTCCAGCTTTACTAAATCTCCATCCTGTAAGGCTTGAATGATATCTTCATAGAATTTCTGTCTCTCATAAGCTTTTTCAGGCAAAATTCTTCCCTTTTGTCCATAGAAATTAATACTCCCTTTGCCAACCAGATAACGCAATTTCAACTGATTTTCTGTATCCAGCAGACAGTCTGAAAAGTCTTCTAAATTTCTCCCTACTCTGCTTATCCCTACGGAAACGGGCAAATTCATATAATTGTTCCATACACTTTTTAGCTGTTTGCAAAGAGAAACAATCGTTTCAGAAACAATCGGAGAAGTTCCCTCTGGCATAGGTATATATAAGAAATAAAGCCCCGGTGACAAGGAAATAAAAACACATTTATTGGCAATTCTCGGTATCTGCTGTGCAATATTTACCATTGGCTTTACAAGATATTCTTCAAAGGAGCTTTGAAATCGTACTGTATTTTCTTTAAACTCGTCGATTTCAAATGCTGCCAGCACATAATTTTCCTCAAATAGTCTTCCCTTTTTCACAGGAATTACACGCCCTAATAAAATATCCTTTAAAAAGGCTTCTTCTTCCTTTTTTCCACTGTATAAGGGCACTTCTTCTTTTTTTATTACAGGATCAATCTTTTTGATTAATTCAGTAATGCCCTTTTCGCAGATATCCTCTTTCAGAACATAATCAAATGCCCCCAGCTTAAAGGCACTGCGTACTAAGCTAAAATCATCATAGCCACTTAATGCCACAATCTGAGGCTTTTTTTCCATTTGATTAATCTGCTGCATCAACCCTATTCCATCCATAACAGGCATTTTCATATCTGTAAATACTAAATCTATCTGTTCTTTCTTTAATATTTGCAGCGCCTGCTCACCATTTTGTGCATCTCCTGCAACTTCATACCCCAACTCATTCCAATCCACAATTGTGTGTAGTGTTGCTCTGATTAAAGCATCATCATCTACAATTAATAGTTTTTTCATCTCACTTGTCCACCACTTTCTTTTTAAGCGCAATTTTCGTCTTCGTATAAGAGCCTTCTCTGCTATCTATAACGAACTTGCTATCCTCTCCATAATTTAACTTTAATCTGGTATAAACATTTCTGATTCCAATACTATAATTATCTTCCTTTTCTTCCTCGCTGAAAATCCGTTTTTTTTGTGCTTCTGAAATTCCTTTTCCATTATCTTCTACAGTTAAATAAATCCATTCCGTATCTTCATATACAGATACTTTAATTACCCCTATATCCTCTTTCTCTGTAAAAGCATGAACAATAGAATTTTCTACTAAAGGCTGCAAAATCAGTCTGGGAATTTGATAATCTAAGCATTTTTCATCCACTTCTTTTTCAAATTGAAAGCCATCAGAATAACGAATACTCATAAGGAAGATAAAACTATCAAGCATCTCCAGTTCTTCTCTAATTGTATAGGTACTCTGATTACTTCGAAAAGAACAGGACAATATTTTTATCAATGCTTCTGCCATTTTTCGAATCCCCTCAAATCTGGAAATCTGCGCCATAAATCGAATAGAACTTAAAGAATTTACCAGAAAATGTGGATTTATCTGTGACTGTAAAGCCTTCATTTCCGCCTCTTGCTTCTTTAACTGCTGTTGCTCATTCTCTTTAATCAGTATCTTTAACCGTCTCACCATTTGGTTAAAGGAATGAATCATGTTACGGATTTCTGATTGTCCCTTTGGTGTAATATGAACATCTAAGTTTCCTGTCTGTACTACTTTTAAGCCTTGGATAATATCATTAACCGGATGAATAATATTTTTCAAAAAATAATGTGAAAATATATTAAAAAGCAACATTAACGCAGCAATTATCACAAGCATAATACTTGCTGTACGCAAAAAAGCTCCTGTTATTTTTCTTGCTCGCACTACGTTCACAACACGCCACTTTGTACCTGTTACAGACCTAGCTACTGCCACATAGGATTTCCCTGTTTTCTCTTCTTTAAATTTATATTGTCCATCCTTTATTTCCCTGCCTTTAATAATGTCTGCTTTTCCTTCCGGATCATATAAAACCTCATTTTTCTCATCTAATAAAATCGTATTTCCAAGAGAATCATCCTTTGTATCCGATTTTATGGTTTTCTCTAAATCAGATACAACGATTAACATAGCTGTTTCAATACGTCCCGACTGATCTACCCGAATGTCCGGTGAAATTGCTACTGCAATATAAAAAGGATTTTGACCATATTTCGATGATGTGATTTTTTTGTTAAAACTTCCTACAGAGACTTTGTTCTTCTCTTTCAACGCTTGTACATACCAATCTGCTCCTTTGATTTCTGCCATAGAAATAGAAAAATCTTCTTTTAAATTGGTATAATTTCCGTTTTTCATAAAAAAAGTTGCCGCTGCAATATCCTCTATGGGACACATGGCAAAATTAAAATATCTGTCTAATTCCTTTGACAACACCCGCTTTTTTTCCATATCATAAGTGTCTGTTTTCGCTGCTGCCTTTGTAATTGTACCATCATTTACATATAAAAAATGCGATAGCCTTAAAGCTGCATCTTGGATTTCATTTTCCAAATTCATACACATATTTTTCTGCACACGTTCAATATTCCGTATAGCAGAATCTTCCATCATTTGACGAATAATAAAAATTGCTGCAATAAATACAATGAGAATTGGGATTACAATTAAAACCATAAAACTGCGATAGTAAATCCCTTTTAGCCTATATTGCTTTATCTTTTTCAATGTGTTTCCCCCTCGTAAATAAATAAAATTTAAAAATCCTCCCAGGTCAGCGAACCAAACCGCTCACCGGGAGGTATTTGTAACACATTATGAAATGCGTTTTTTAATTTCTGCCACTTCCTGTTTCACCTTTTCCATGTCAGAAATTAAATAATTCACTTTAATCTGATATGCTAATTGATTGTCTGTCACTTTGTTATTTTTATCTAGCTTTTGAACTAGATTACAATAATTTTCTGCCAGTAAAGATATGTTTTTGTCCGTTACATTTTCAATATGAAGCCTTATATCCCTTGTTTCTTCTTTTAATCCTAGGATATCCTTTTTCATGTCGGTCATGTCCTTTTTCATGTCGGTCATGTCTTTTTTCATATCAGTTATATCTTTTTTCATATCAGTTATATCTTTTGTAATGGTTTGCAATATTTCAAACATTGCATCAATCTTCGTATCGTTCATACTGTACCTCCTAATAACTATAATAATAATATAGATAATGGAATAAGCTTAAATGATGCGGTATACGATATTGAATAGCTTACCATTGCAGATATTTTAGCATGGAGAGATTTTAAAATCCATTGACATTGTTCCCAAAAAAGCATAGGTTACATTCTATGGATTTTTGTGTATTTTTCCGAGTAGATTTCATTGTCAAAAACGAGTATACTAAAAACAAGAAATAAAGCAAAAAAAGAAGACAGCGACTTTTCAGCCCTATCTTCCCTTGTTTTTATCTCTTATTTATCATAATTAAAAATGCTGTGATAATACTTGTCTTCCTTATCATTCAATCCAAATGGTACAATTTTTGACATTCCCATCATATAATCATGAAATTTTTCCTTAAAACTTTTTTTCTTATTTACTACGTTTGCATTTGCTTCCATAGCGATTGCCTCTTTTCCTTTTCAATTAAAATATATTTATCTTTTACAATGCGTATGATAGCACTTTCTGTTTCATTCATCAATATGTCCAATAACACTTCTCCCTTTTGACTTTTCCCACTTCAACGTAGTAATATGCTCAAAATTATTTTTTCTGTTTCAGCCCCTTTTCAGCCTTATTTTTTAGGCATTTTTCTTATTTTTTCTCTTTTGTCTTATCATACTAAAGAGCATTTTGAAATTCTATTTTCTATATTTCTCTATTTTAAGAAAAATATAGAAATTTTAGTTCTATTTTTCCCGTTACCCGCATATCTTGTACTTACTATAAAAAGGCAGGTGCTTATTCTATGTTTTCCTATACGCAGCTTATTAACCCTTCTGTCCCTTTAGCATTTGATTATATACCGACTCACCTTACAACTGCAAAAATCCCCTTTGCCCCCTCCGCCAATGAGGAACGCAAAATGCTGGATATTGACGCTGCCACAGCAGCAAAGGCTTTATTTGAACAGGCTTCCTTAGACCATATTTCTCTCGTAGGTGTTTCCGGATATCGTTCTTATCTAAGTCAAAAGCAATTATATGAAAATGCCTTAAAAAGAAATAGTACGGCTGTGGCAGCTCCGGGAACCAGCGAACACCAAAGCGGTCTTGCCCTTGACGTTTCCTGCCCTTCTTTAGACTTTGAATTAGAAGAAAGCTTCTCTGATACAAAAGAAGGAAAATGGTTAAAAGCACATGCACCCATTCATGGCTTTATCCTACGCTATCCCAAACGAAAAGAGCATATTACCGGATATCCATTTGAGCCATGGCATATTCGGTTTGTAGGCAAAACACTTTCCCTATATCTTTCTCTTACAGGACTTACTTTAGAGGAATATCACGGAATGAAGTTAACACAAACCTTTTAATTCTTCTGCGCACGTGGTATAATATCTGCACAAAGTGCAAAACAAGCTGATTGCACAAAATGCAAAGGAGCGCTATGATATGAGAGCTTTAAATCTGACATTATTGACTGATTTATATGAACTGACTATGATGCAGGGATATTTCAAAAATCCCACAGACCAAATTGTTGTTTTCGATGCCTTTTACAGGAAAAATCCCTGTGGCGGCGGATATGCCATTGCTGCTGGATTGGAGCAAATTATTGAATATGTGCGTGACCTCCATTTCTCCCCGGATGACATCGATTATTTAAAAAGCCTGAAATTTTTCGATACAGACTTTCTGGAATATTTAAGAGGCTTTCATTTCACAGGTGATATTTATGCTGTTCCCGAAGGAACGGTTGTCTTCCCAAGAGAACCTCTCTTAAAAGTAATTGCACCTGTTATGGAAGCTCAGTTAATTGAAACAGCTATTTTAAATCTGCTGAACCATCAAAGTCTGATTGCCACAAAAGCTTCCCGTGTTGTTTACGCAGCAAAAGGCGATGGCATTATGGAATTTGGACTTCGCCGTGCACAGGGACCTGATGCAGGACTCTATGGCGCAAGAGCCGCTGTTATCGGCGGCTGCATCGGTACTTCCAACGTACTTACAGGACAGATGTTCCAAGTTCCTGTAAAAGGAACTCACGCCCACAGTTGGATTATGAGTTTTTCTGACGAATACACAGCATTTAAAACCTACGCCCAGCTTTATCCAAATGCCTGTATTTTATTAGTAGATACTTATGATGTTTTAAATTCCGGTGTCCCTAATGCCATTCGTGTATTTAAAGAAATGAGAGACTCCGGTATTGATTTAAAAGGCTATGGTATTCGCATTGACAGCGGTGACTTGGCATACCTGTCCAAACAAGCTTATAAAATGTTGTCTGACGCCGGTTTTGAAGATGCTATTATTTCCGCTTCCAGCGACCTTGACGAATATTTAATTGAAAGCTTAAAAGCTCAGGGCGCAAAAATCAATTCATGGGGAGTAGGAACAAATCTGATTACCTGTAATGATAATCCGGCTTTTGGCGGTGTTTACAAATTGGCTGCTATTAAGAATAAAGATGATGCTGATTTTATACCGAAAATCAAGCTTTCCGAAAACATTGAAAAAATCACAAATCCGGGAAATAAAACTATTCAAAGAATTTATGATAAGCAAACCGGAAAAATCCGTGCTGATTTAATCTGTATGGAACACGAAGTATTTAATCCTGATGAAGATATGATTATTTTTGATCCTATTGCCACATGGAAAAAGACAAAAATTCCGGGCGGCTCATACACTTTACGAGAGCTTCTCGTACCGGTATTCCTGAAAGGAGAATGTGTTTATACCTCACCTTCCGTCATGGAAATTCAGGAAATCTGCCGCAAAGAGTTAAATACTTTATGGGATGAAACAAGACGTTTTGCCAACCCACAGGAGGTTTATGTAGATTTGTCTGATGAGCTTTATCAAATAAAATCAGACCTTTTAAAAAAAGTCGGACAGGCTTCTATTGAATAAGAAAAAATTTATTAAAAATTCAGCCATAAGCAACCGCTCACGTCAACGCACCGCTCTATGGCTGAATTTTATCTATCTTATTTTTACTATTGTTCCATCTGTCTCCCCAGAAATCCTGCTGCTGCCTGTGCCAATTTTGGTTCTGTATCCGTAAACTTACGACCACCCTCTTTTTCCAAAATAATCACTGCACCAACTGCATCTCCCGCACAGGTAATTGTCCATACTACCTGAGACGCATATTCCATTTTGTCTCCCTCGATAATTCTGATAAATTCTTTTTGCTCTGCGGCACAAATATTTTTTCTATCTGAAATCTGTTCTTCCAGTTCTCTGCTAATGGTTTTCTGCTCATATTCTCTCCATCCGTTTCCTGCCGCTGCAATAATCTGATCCTTATCTGCGATACATGCAATACAGCCTGCTGCCTGTGCCAACGCTTCTGTATATTCTTTCGCAAACATATTCAGCTCACCGATAGGAGAATATTTCTTCAAAATAATCTGTCCCTCTCTGTCCGTAAAGATTTCCATTGGGTCGCTTTCTCTTATTCTTAAAGTTCTTCTGATTTCCTTTGGAATTACTACTCGGCCTAAATCATCAATTCTTCTTACAATTCCTGTCGCTTTCATAAAAAAATTCCTCCATCTGTTAAAATTTCCATTTCTGGAAATAGTATCTGTACAGGAAGGAATTTTTATACATTTACTCATCAAATCATGTCAATCGTATCAATCTTTTGGCACGTTTTGATACGATTTTGACTTGATTAACACTTTACAATATTCCCATTCTGTCCTAAAATACCCCATAGAATACAAAATTTTAACCCTATTACCAGAAAGGACGTTTTTTCTATGACTTCCAAACTTTTATTTTTTGATATAGACGGTACACTGATTACAGAAGGTCCCGGAGTTATGCCTGAAAGCACAAAGCTTGCCTTAAAAAAGGCCCGTGACAACGGACATCTTCTCTTTATCAATACCGGAAGAACAAGAACCAGTCTCCCTGAAAAAATAACCGATTTGAATTTTGATGGCTATATCTGCGGCTGCGGCATCAATATTTTTCTTCATGATAAGGAACTTTTCTCTCAAAAACTTACCAATACATTTTGTAAGGAGCTTATATATAAACTGCGTGAACATAAAGTTTCTGTACTTTACGAAGCATCTCATGCTGTTTATTTTGATTATACTCTTGCAAATGCCGAAAAATGGATTGATGCTGCGGAAAAACTTTTCCAAATTAAAGGAGAAAATATTGAAGACATTTTGCACAGTGATACCCTCACTTATGATAAAATCCTCGCAATGCTTCCTCCTACACCGGAAAATGAGGAATTAAAATCTTACTTATCTCAATACTTCCAGTGCATTGACCGCTCTAATAATATGTATGAAATCATTCAAAAAGGCTACTCAAAAGCAAGCGGAATTGACTTTCTTTGCGAACATCTTGGAAAATCTAAAGAAGATTGTTATGTCTTCGGTGACAGTGAAAATGACAGAGCAATGTTAGAAGCTGTTCCAAACAGCATCGCTATGGGAAATGCTTCACAGCCTATTAAAGACGTTTGCTCTTATGTTACTGCTTCGGTTGAAGAAGACGGCATTTATAAAGCTATGGAACATTTTGGACTGATTTAACTTTTTGTTTCATATAACGCAATCTCCTACAAACCAAAAGCAGATAAAATTTCATCCACAAAAGGATTTTATTTTATCTGCTTTATCCACATTCTTTTCTCTTTTTACACATCTTATGCCGGCATAGGCATTACAAAGAAATACATCACAATAAAATGACAAACGCTTCCTCCCATTACAAAGAGATGAAAAATCTCATGAGAACCAAAATTTTTATGGTGGGAATTAAAAATAGGAAGCTTCAGCGCATAAATAATTCCTCCTACTGTATAAATAATTCCTCCTGCCAAAAGCCATCCAAACCCTGCCGGCGAGAGGGAATGTACAATCGGAACAAAAGCAAATACGCACAGCCAGCCCATTCCAATATAAATTACAGAAGAAAACCACTTGGGGCATGTAATCCAGCATGCTTTTACAATAATTCCGATAATTGCCGTAATCCACACAGCGGCACACAGCAGCAATCCTGTTTTTCCTTTCAAAACAATCAGACAAACCGGTGTATAACTCCCTGCGATTAAAATAAAAATCATCATGTGGTCCAGCTTGCGGAGTCTGCGGTTTACCTTTTCTGTTGAATTTACCGTATGATAAATCGTACTTGCCGCATATAGTAAAATCATACTCAATATAAAAATACTCATCGCAATAATATGGATATAATCCGGCTCTCTTGCCGCTTTCCAAAGCAGCGGCAGAGCAGCTAAAATCGCCATAATACATCCAATAAAATGGGTAATTGCACTTCCGGGGTCTTTAATTTTCAGTTTCATGTCAGTCACTCCTTTGCTTTTATAAAGATAGTATATGATACTTTTTTCTTTCGAATGCTCTTTTATGGTTTTATTTATCTTTATAAGTAGTTTTTAATACTACTTATTGATATTTATTATACTACACCTTATTTTTTTAAAAATCAAGGAAAAGATTAACTTTTTTATTTTTGCTAATACTATGAAAAGAACTTTTAATTCTGGCATCATCATAAAAAACAATTTCAAAAATATACTTGACTTTTTTGGTTAAGTATATTATATTAAAACAGTAATCATTATTATTATTGTTTTAACACTGGTTTTACCAGATTTCATAGTAAAATTATTTAAATGAAAAGGAGATTATTATTATGAAAAAATTTGTATGTAGTGT
>URRQ01000020.1 GCA_900550235.1 uncultured Lachnospiraceae bacterium | reverse complement strand
AAGCTGATAAATCCAAGCTTTCTTGTGCAATTTTAATAAAAATATACAGAGAGGTGTGTCAAACACAAACAATTTCAAAGTCTACATTAGAAGAAGGTGAATTAAAGGATGGATCATGTAGCAGTAATAGGTCTAATCAGTTCAATACTTACAATTGAAGAAGCTGGACGAAGTTGGATTACACTTATAAAAGAAAAAGTTAAGAAGAAAGGACCTAATCTGAATGATTGGAATTCAGATAATCCTGTGGTGCAATCATGTCTTGATAAATTTAAGATGGATATGAGAGAAAAGTATCAAGATCATATTTTCTCTGAGAAAGAGATTGATGAAATTGTTCAGAAATTTTTTGAAAATAATACTCAAATTGAATATGAAGACAGAGAAGAAATAGAACAGTTTATTAGGGAAATTATAATTGCGTATAATGTATATACAAAATCTCTTATGTCACCAGGAGAAAAAGTTCTCCATAATGAAATGTCTTCAGATTTTTCTAAAGTAATGGATAAATTAGAAGAAATACAAGTACAGCCGGAGAAAGAAAATATAAAGAAGTTTTTGCGAGCTGTTGAAAGAAGTAAAGATATTGAACTTGCTAATATTGAAGAATATATAAATGGAGAATATGAGATAAATAGAACAGAATTTATAGATTCTATAAAATTGGGTTCGAATAAAATAATATCAATTCAGGGGAATGCAGGTTCAGGGAAATCAGTCATTTGTAAAAAATTATTAATAGAGAAAGAATATGTTTTAGCTACTAGAGCAGAAAATTTAGCATTAGGAAAAACACTAAATGAAATATGGGGTTGTGATGTTGAGGATGCAATTCTTTGGTTAGGGAAACAGAGATTGTATATTTTTATTGATGCTATAGAATTTATTGCTGATTGTGGAGAAAATGCATTCATTTCTCTTCAAGAGATTTATAGACTGGCTGATAAATATGAGAATGTATTTATTATAACGTCCTGTAGAAGCACTGATAGTACAGCTTTTTTTAAAATAGACACTAAATATAGAATTACTATTTATGAAACACCAGAATTAACGACGGAAGAACTAAATAATATTGCAAAAAAATATCCGATTATTAAATCTTTGCAACAACATAAAAAATATTCGGATTTATTTAGGTTACCATTTTATATTAATTTGATTATATCTGGTGGTTTTGTCGAAGAAAATATAAAGGATGAAAATAGCTTTAGATTATTAATATGGGAAAAAATATTATGTTTAAAAGATAAATGTGCTAAATATGGAATAACTTCAAGTATGGTTAGGGAAGCTGTTGAAAATATCGTTTTCACTCGTGCTATAAATTTTTTAGTTGGTGTCGATAAAGATATTATTGATAGTAAAATACTGGAAGCATTAATTTCGGAGGGCATAATTGTAGAAAATGGGAATACAATTCGTTTGAAATATGATATTTTTGAAGATATTTGTTTTGAAAGATTCATTGATAAAAAATTTGAATCATGTTCTGGTAATTATAATATATTTTTTACTGAAATTGAAAAAATAGGGCGTTGTATTTATAGACGATATCAAATATGGGTATCGAATAAATTATTTATACAGTCTACAAGAGAAAAATTTATTTATTCATTATTAATAGACACAAATATTAAAGAAAATTGGAAGAAAGAAACTGAGATTGGAATTGTAAAATCAAAATATTGTGGATTGTTTTTTGAAGAATCCAGCGAATTATTGAGTAAAGATGTAATTGGGGAGTTATTAAATGTGACTAATCTTTTTGCTTTTGAAGCGAGGATTATCCATATTCCAAAATTATCAATGAGTATAAGACCGATAGGAGCTGCTCGTGAAAATTTAATTAAAATAGCATCAAAAGAATTGATAGTAGACGAGAGATATAAGGAATCGTTGATTAAATTATGTGATGATTATTCAAACTTTGAAAACAGAATGATTGATGTTGAGAAGAAAGCTTGTGAAATAATAATTGGCTATATAGATGAATTAATTGAAAAATGCAAAAATGGAAAGGCATATTTGTATTCGAAAGAATTAGTAAAACTCTTTTTGATAGTTTCTAAGATGCCTAAGGCATCTAAAGAATGGTTATGTGGATTTGTTCATAGAATGCTTGAAGAATATCGCTCTGATTTGAATAGATCAGATAGCGTATCGGAAGATATTTTAGAAGCTATTATAAAAAATTATAATCCGAGGTTTGTTATTGAATTGCCAGAATTAGCATGCGAAGTAGCAGAAACTTTATGGACATATAGAAAATTAAGAAGACCTTTTTCATACTATGAAGATGATTTTAATAAAGTTAAAGCATATGGCTTATCGGATAAAGCTGATAATTATGCCAATAATAGTGTGTTTGATACACCTTTTATTTGGTACATTATGCGATATAATTTTATTAAAGGGTTTAATTGGGCAATTGATTTTTTGAATAAATCTGTAGCTTGTTTTGCAAAAAATAATCCAGAAGGAATAAGAAAAATAGAGATTTTCTTTGCAGATCAAAATGAAAAGAAATTGTATTTTGGTAATGAAAATTTATGGTTAGCAGATACAATGGAACGTTTAGTTCCAGCTATTTTAGGTGACATTATTTATGTTATTAAAAGAACAATAGTGAACACAATAACAAATACTTCTGATAGGACATATGCAAAGAAATTAGCCGAATATATAAGAAAAACAATTTATGAAAAATCAAATAATATATTGTTATTATCTGTGGTTGAAACAATTGGTATGAATTTTGAAAAAGAGCTTTCTGGATATGCAGTAGAATTGGCATCTAGTATGGAACTTATATATTGGGATATTCGACGTTATGAAAATTATCTTCATAATCCAACAAAAGAGTTATTAGAAAAGCAGATTTTAATGTCATTTGGATTATCCCAAATTAATAGTCGTTATGAAAAAGATGAAAAATGTGCTAAATCATTACAGCAGTACGTTATAGATTCATATTTATATGGAGATGAAAAAATAAAAAGTAAATGCAATGTAACGGTAGATTATTTGTATTCTATTTTTGATGAAAAAATGTGTCCTAATGAGAATTTGCAAATTCAAAAGATGGATGCAAGAAATGCAATTATGACACAAGTAAATGAAAATACCTTATTACTTGAGACACAAATACAAGGTGAGCCACAAAAAATAGTTCAAAAAAATGAAGAAGCAAGTAAACCAATAAAGAAAATAAATAAGTCACTTAATAATTTAGTTGAAAATGTGAAAAATAATGAGATTAAAACAGATGACATTATCCAATTAATTGATGAATTACTTGAAAGAATGCAAGAAAATGATTTACTGGATATGCAATATGAAGATACATTGATTATATTGATTGCTGGTGCATTAACTAAAACGGATATTTCAAAAAAACAAAGGAATAATTTAATTGGAGAATGGCTTAAGCGATTCTCCAAGATATTTGATAAGGGCAATGGTTCATATATAGCTAATATGGACGTGACAGGACAGCTTTGGATGCAGTTAAAAGAGGAAATTGATCCTATCCATGAAGAACACATTTTATCCATTATTCTTAATAGTTTTCTGAATGAAGAACACAGTGGATTAATTGAAAAAATTTCTGATTCAGCAGTTTGTTTTTTGAGATTGAATAAGAAATATGCAAAACGTTTTTTTAATACAATTGTTAAATTATCAGAGGATGAAATGAATCATCAAAGATTCAATGCTGAGTATATAGAGGTACATAAAGACAATGAGAAATTTGACTTTGTTCCTAATATGATACCTAGATTAAAAGGTGTTGATTATCATATATCAAAGAATGGAACGGAGCTATATGAAAATCAAAAAGAAATGATAATAAGGAATTATTTATTTAAGAATTTTGAAGCGGATTTATCTGATTTTGATATTGATAATTATGATATAGGAATTTTGTGCCAATTGCCGCATTGTGGACTTGATATAGAAGATGAAAAAATGGCTCTTGTTATCAAAAATATTGTAATATGTATGATTGAAATTTGGAATGCAGATGTTTCGAAAAGACAAGCACATGAAATAATAGATACATTTAAAGAACATTCTATTTCTACATTTTTTCAATATCAATTAAGATTATTGGGAAAGAATGCAGAACCGTTATATGATGTGCTATTTAGTAATATCGATTTTTCAAAATTTACTATAGATACAATTGAATTTTACAAAGATATTTTTGGTGGATTTTTAAGTGCTTATATTGATGGATTTAGAGAAAAAGGGAAGAGATCAGATATAGAAACAAAAATTAATATGCTCGAGAAATATATAGAAGCAATTCCAGAAGAATGGGTAAGAATGGAGCTAGAAAAGAGTTTATTCTTATGTGTAACCAGATATAATAGCTGGGATGTTAATAAAGTAAAAGCACAATATAGTTATAAAGACAAATGTTTTATCAATAATCAACTTTGTAAGTATGGAAAGATTCATTTGAGAGATGTGTTAAGAACTGTTTATATGCTTAATATTGATGAACTTTTACCTGATATATTAATAGGATTGAGTGAGTGTTTTGATGCTACTATATCACCTGGTAAGGAAAAATTCTTTAAAGACGTTCAAGATGAACAGACAATAGTTGATATGATTATTCTTAAAGCATTTGTAAATTATAGTGATGAAATAAAAAAAGATGAAAAATTGATTAATGCTTATGAAAACATATTGAGTTCCTTGACTGAAATAGGGAATGAAAAAGCAGCAGTATTGTTGGATGAGTTTAGAATTCATTAATAAGATTTTAGCTTAAAGTAGTATATACCTATATACCAAGAAATAACTATTTTGTCTTTAAACGGATTAAATGCATGTAAATAAAAGATATTTATTGAATTTCGAAAGGATAAATAAATGTACAAAAAAATAATTAGTATAGAAGAACAGTTACATAAAATTTCAAATGATAATCCAGAATATGCAGAACTTTGGTCAACATGGAATTTGAATAAAAAAACACTTGAACCAATATTAAATGCAATTATTAAGGATTATCCGCATTATAGTTTTCATGATCATACGCATTCAGAAAGTATTTTATTAAATATTGAAAAATCTCTTGGAAATAAAAATATTGAAAATTTGTCGCCTACAGATTTATGGCTATTACTGCATGTTTCATATTTACATGATTTTGGAATGGTTATTTTGGAATCACAAATTCATGATTTTTGGACATCCCAAGATTTTCAAGAATTTTTAGAAGAACAACATAATGGTAATGATGAAGATTTTAAAAATGCAGCAGATATTGTATTATTTGACAGCAAAAATGAAAAACACTTTCAGAAAGATTGGCCACTTGAAGTAAAATCTGCAGTAACATTATTGATTTCAAAATATTGTAGATGGCAACATGGCTCTTTTTCAAAGAATTATTTGTTAGACATAAATAATATCTGGGGAATAGACATTGGACATAATGGGTTGGTCAAAAAAAGGTTTGTTTCGTTAATAGCAGAAATAAGTGCAATGCATACAAAACCATTTGATGATATATATAAGCTACATAAAATTGCAAATGGATTTAAAGGTGATTATGTACATCCACGTTTGATTGCAAGTTTATTAAGGTTAGGGGATGTTCTAGATTTAGATAATGGAAGATTTAATCCATATGGTGAAAAAATATTTGGAAAGATGCCAAATGATTCAAAAGTTCATTATGAAAAACATGAAGCCACAAAACATGTTTTAATAAGTAATGATTTAATAGAAGTAGAAGCAGACTGTCCAAATGATGCAGTATATAGGGAAACTAGAAGATGGTATGATTCGCTCAAAAATGAAATTGAATTAATGCATTTAAATTGGCGTGAAATTGCTACAGAAGAATTTGGATATCCACCTAAGTTGGCACCATATAAAATTTTAAGGAATGGAATAGAAGATCTAAATGAATTAAGCAATTTAAAATTCGGTATTTCTCAAAATAAAGCATTTGAAATTTTGGAAGGATCATCTATTTATGAAGATAAATTTTCATGTATTAGAGAAATCGTTCAAAATGCAGAAGATGCAACAAAAATACAGATGTGGCGCGATATTGTTAGTGGTATGTATTATTGTACAAATGGTATAGATAAAACGATGGTAGATGAAGGTACATTAATGCCTTGTGATATACCAGAATGGATATATCAAATTTATTCTATTTCAATTAGTGTTGAAAGAAATATTGACAATAATGCAGTAATCTCAGTAACTGATCACGGGACAGGTATTTCTTTAGATTCATTGAAAGCAATTTGTAATGTTGGACAAAGTTATTTTCAGCAAAAAGAAAGGAAAAAAGAAATAGAAAGCATGCCTGTTTGGTTAAGACCTACGGCCAATTTTGGTATAGGATTACAATCTTGTTTTATGGCAACAGACAAGATTATAATTTATACGAATTCGAATGAAAATGGTTCATATAAAATGACATTTAAATCTGGAAAACAAGAAGGGTATGTAAATGTAGAACCTATTAAGGAAAAAATAGCAAGGGGAAGCAGTGTTGAAATTGAAATTCAAAATGATTTGAACTTTTCTTTTAAAATTTTAGGATATACAGCAGAAAAGCTTTCAAAAATAGAACCATTTGAAACAAATTGTATAGTAATATATAAAATTATAGAAGCAATATTTGAAGAATGTGATAGTAGTTTTTTTGAAATTTCTGTAAATTCAGAAAGCGCAGATTTTTCAGAGAATATTCCGGCTAAAATATCAGAAAATGGGGATTTTCCTAGAGAACAATCTGAGCAAGGTTATTATTATTTGTTAAGTAATAAATATGATAAAATTGATTTTTGGTACAAAAATAATTTGTATACAATAGTAATTCAAAAATATCAAAGAGGAACTATTAATGTGAATTTTAAAGGAAAACAAGTGAAAAAACATAAAATAAACCAGCAACAGTTTGCTTGTTTTTCGATTGATATAGATTTGTATGACTATACAGCAAAGGAGGCACTTTCTTTAAACAGAGAAGAATTAACAGAGGATATAGTTCTTGAGATTTATGAAAATATATATTATTTAATAGGAGAATTTTTGAAATTATTAACACAAAAAAAGAAAAATATTGAAGAGTTAACGAAAAAAGAGCAAGGGAATATAGTAGATGTTTTATTGATTACTGCACCTTTTTATAAACAATGTTTTCCAGAATATTTTTCAGAAATGGTATCAAAAGATGAAGATATCAGAATTATTCGATATAATGAAGAGACAAAGGAATATGAAGTCGATAATTGTTCATTGTATGATATCAAAAATGAGTTTTATAAGATTCCCTATATAGAAGAAGATATCACAATGAATCCATTTACTAAAGAAGAGTTAACTGAGGAAAAGGCTGTGAATTTATTAAATCATTTTTTAGAAGAAAAAGAAAAATATAAATTAATTATTATTGATAATAAAATAAAAAATATCTTTTCGAAAATGAAACATAATAAATTTTATTTAAAAATAGATAATGGTAAAAATCTTAATATATGTGTTACACATTTAGAAGATAATTTATATAAACCAGACAAATATACTAGGGCGTGTTTAATAAAAAAACTTGTTCATGAAAACGAAAGTAATGCTTTAGGAGTAAGTATTATGCGAAAGGCAATACCTGCATTTGATGAATTTGCTAAATTGGCAGTCGAAATAAAAAACATTTTTATACGAGGTGGTGAATTTAGTAGATGGAAAATAATTTCACCAATAACATTTAACGACAATAAAAAAATTAATGAATATTCTAAAGAACATTTTATTGAATATATTGTTAATCAAAAGCTTTTTTCAAACTTGGTACAATATGTAAAGGAAAACGGTAAATATCCAAAACAAGATGAAAAAGTAATTATTGAAGAATATAAAAAATTGATAGGTGAGTATTATGATCTTGTAAAAAAATAGAAGTAGATATAAGGAATATTGGAGAAATTTAATAGAAAATGGAATCATTTAAATATGGTAAATTAGCAGGAGAAAGAAAGGACGATATTTTACAAAAATTATATTGATAAATCATTAAGCAACTATACGACAATTATAACATAAGGATTTTAGAATGATAGAATATATAAAATTTGAAGATTCTGAAAGAATTGGTAATTTAGAACTTGATTTTCGTAATGAAAATAAGAAAGCTTGTAATACAATTGTATTTGCTGGGGAAAATGGAAGTGGTAAAACATTAATTTTGAAGACGATTAAAGATTTTCAAGAGGGAAGTTACTTGGGAGAATGGTCACCATTAAAGGAGATAAAATATCTTGATAAAAATGAAAATGTTCATGTGATTTTAAGAGATGAAGAGGCTTTATATCCTAGACCAGAAGACGGAATGTCTGAACGTGATTTTAATTTAGAAAGAGCAGAATTATGCATAGAGAAACCTTATGATATTCGTGCGCAGAAAGTGCTATTTTCTGAGGCTAGATCAGGATTTGAATCAAGGTTAAAAAGATATGAATTCCAAGATAGTCATGTAGAAAATATATATGAAAAAGAGGGTGCAAATTATTCTGAAGTTGTACGAGCACTAATTGATATGGAGGAAGAAGATAATCGTGAATATATAAAATATATGAAGCTGAATCCACAGTTTGAACATACATATGAAGAATATATGAGGAAAAATTCGCGCATAGAAAGATTTAAAAGAGCATATAGTAGTATGTTTGAAGATTTATCTTATATAGGAATAGACCCCAAAGAGGATGAAAATACAGTTTATTTTATGCGCGGAAAACAACAAATAGATATTAATGATTTAAGTAGTGGAGAACAGCAAATAGTTTTTCGAGGTACGGATTTACTGTATCATGCTGAAAATGCTTCAACTATTATTATTGATGAACCAGAATTAAGTCTTCATCCAAAATGGCAGGAAAAGATATTATCATTTTATAGAAATCTATTTACAAATGAAGATGGAAAACAAATTGCACAATTGATGATAGCAACACATTCTCAATATATTGTTCAATCTGCAATGAATAAAGCTAATCGAGATGATGTAAAAATTATTTTATTAAAAAAATCAGATTCAGGAATTGAAGCAACGACAGTAGACAATGTATTATTGGGTTCGTATTCAAGTGTAGAGATAAATTATTTGGCCTTTGGTGTTGAAAAAAGGGAATATCATATTCAACTATTCGGAGCATTACACAACACACTATGTAATATGAAAGGAAGCAACGTGAATAATAAAATCGCATCTATAGATCAATATATAAAAGGACGCAAAGAATATAATTCAGAAAAACATGAAAGAGAGGATACATCATATAATCATTATTATACACTTCCTGTATTCATTAGAAATGCTATAGATCATCCTGATAGTGAACGTATAGTCGAAGATGCCGATTTAGATATTTCTATTAGTTTATTAAGGAACATTTATAAGCATGTAATAGAAGAAAAGCGAATGGGGTGATTTGTTTGGAAAATAATTATTGGATGTTTTCTGATGAATACAAAAAGATGATTGAAAATATAAGTCAAATCACAAAGGATTTATCGCCTGAATTTTTTGCAATGAGTCAGAATAATTTACAGTTAAGTTCCATATTAGAAACAAATATTAATCCAGAAATGTTAAGCACAGTTAAAGAATTTAAGAATCAGATGGTAGATTTTATCAGATTATCAAAACAACTTTCCGAATTGACTCAAACTTTTCAATTATCTGAAGAAATGAAAGAATTTATACAAGTGATAAAAGAAAGTGAGAGTTTATCGGAAGAAAAGTTTGAAAAAAAGTATGGTGAGGAATTTGAGATATGTAGAACTTTAGGCGAACATGGATGGGTTGTTTCTGGACATAGTAATCCAAGATATATAAAGAATTGGTATAAAGCACTTATTGAGGACAGGATAGAGGAAATTATATATTTTTTTGAAAAAGATGAGGATTGTGTTATAAAAAGTATTACTATCAGTTTGGAACGAAAATATAATGATCCAGTAAATAGAAATTATTATTCTCGAGGAATTAAAGCATTTCAAGATAATGATTATATGACCTCTGCTATGTATCTGGTGGGCTTATTGGAGACAAGAGTAAATGCATTAGTTCAATTTCCACCAAGAACAAAATACAGAGAAAAGTTTTCTGATAAAGGTTTTGTTGATGTAAAACAAAAGAAATTTGCAGAAAGTAATTCTTTTTTTGCTAAGAGATTTTATTTTTGGATATATATCCTTCGTTAATAGCTTTTTTGAATCGTTTATTTGTAGATGGAGAATATACATTTGAAAAAGGCGTGGAACCACCATACATAAACATGAATTGGCTATTGCATGGAAAGTGTTGCAGGGAGATAGAACGTTTCGAATGTATACAATTATTAAATGCTCTTGAAACTATAGAAAAGGTTTTGGGAGATAAAAAATAGAGGATTGACAATAGAAAGTTGAGATGATTTTAATGACGAATAATATGGAGAAAATGAGGTTTGAGGTTGCTAGGGCTATAATAACATATTTTCCTAAAAATTATATTGAAATGGTTTTTGTCGGAGGTGTGTCAGAGAAAGAATTTGTAGATGAAGTTATAGTAGAGTTCATAAAATATGCGTTTGATAATTCACAGGAAAAGCATCCACTAAGATACTATGTACCATATGGTGTAAATGGAAATAATGATAAGAGAATGCTTTATAGCAGATTGCTTAAGTATTGTCAAAAATATCGTGATCAGGAATATGAAGAATTTAAACGGAAGGGTTTGGATATTAAGGAACTTAGAGCTAAAAATATGCAAACGATGGACGAAAAAAAAGAAGGTTATTCAATTACTCCAATGCAATATTTTGAGATGACGAGCATTCATGATATTGTAGCACTAAAGGCTTATGTTGAAAATAGACTTTCTGATGTTAAAAAAATTTCTAATACATCTTTTGAAGATATGATGAAAGAATACGATAAAAATGTGGATGAATGGAGAAAAAAGAGCAACGAAAGCGATTACAAAAAGGTGTTTTATTCATTGGCATTTTTTACTATAGATTGGAAATATGAATTTGAATTTGCATATTTGCTAGCTAAGAAAATGGAACAATTGGGAGTGAAAGAAATAGATAAAAATTTCTTTTCAATTTTGTGTGCAAGAATGAAAATACAGTCTTTTTTAGGTTGTGAGGTTGGAATTGATAGCAGAATGATTAGGTCAAGGCAAAAGATGATTGATCTTCTTGTGCCTGCTGATCTAAAATGGTCAGACGAGATTATGGTGGATCAGAGGTGTTATGCAGAACTGCTTGTAATAATGGCACAGCTGAATAATGGTATAAAATTAGAAAATGGTAATACTCTGCGTGAACGGTTCGCAAAGGAAACAACAATGGAAGATTGGGCCTCTTTTTTTAAAGAGTATGATATATTTGCAGCTTGGAATAAGAAGGAACTATCAAACATTCGCATTAGAAATATGAGAAAAATTTTTGGTCAAATACACCAGTAGAGAAATTCCGGATTTTCGTTCTTAGAAAAAATAATAATAAAATGGTAATTTATAATTACAGTAGGGCCCACTGAATAATTATGAAAGGTTTAGAAGATTATATGGAACAAAATTTAGTAAAGGATATGTCAGAGAGAATATCTGATTATATTGAACAAGCAATACATAATATTTATAATGAGTATCCACATGAGGTAAAAACAATATTGTTTGGAGCTGCCTCAGTGATATTGGGATTTGGGGCATATAAAGAATATGCTTTAATTTCTAAATCAGTTATCAGAAAGGAAAATTAATATGAGAACACAAAGAGTTTATTCTAGTCAAGAATATCATTCAGGTTATGGAGCAGGTGATGGGGATACTGAAAGATACGAGTATTTATGCCCTTGTGGAAATGGAAGAGTTATAGAAGAACATGATAATATTCCAGGATTTAGGGAACATGATGTATGGTTGCAATGTCCGGAATGTTCAAAAAAATATAGATTGGATGCTTCTGGGAGCGTACGTAACTGGCAATTAGTTAAGCTATCACACAAAATAAATTGATGAATTAATCAAGGATAATTAGGACCCTGCAAGTGTTAAGGAATCAGTGCATAAAATAAATTGAAATATTAAGCATGAGCTATTTAAAAAATTGCGAAATTAGGGTACATCTTAATATAAGAGTAGAAAATTAAAAGATATATCTCTCTTAACAGAGATATGCAAGTGTATAACTTAAGACTCCTGAGACTACGAAATTATGAAAAGATTTAAAAAAAGTTTCATAGAATCATTACAAAGGTGGTGAATAACCATGTTCAACAAACTTCGATTAAAACAAGTATTAGCAGAATACAAAAAAGTTTTTGTACAGCAACAATGGCCTAACGAAAAATACAAATGGGAAGCTGTACAATGCTTCCAGAATAATTGGGATATTAATTCACCTGATTTTGCACAGATGCTTAAGAAATCTCTGGATCAGGTTGGTAATTTGCTTGCATCTATGAATAACTTCCCAGCAAAAATGATTACCAGTTTTGCAGAGGCTGCACCAGAAGCGGTACGTTCAATGTATATGGAACTATATGACGAAAATAAAGATTTATGTGAGAGAATTGCTAACTTTAAAAATAAGTCCAATACATTATTGGAGTGCTACGGAAATGGAGCTGCGCAGCACTATCAGTATGAAAATGCAATCATGGCATATTTGTGGCTGCGCTATCCAGACAAATATTATATCTACAAATTCAGTGAAGTAAAAGCTGTCTCATCGGAACTTGAAAGTGACTATCGGTTTAAGAAAGGTGCTTATGTAGATAATATTAGAAATTTCATGGCATTATATGATGAGATATGTGCAGAATTACAGCAGGACGATGAGCTTAGAAATCTGCTAAATTCTCAGATTACGTCGTCTTGTTATGCGGATCCCGAGTTACGGACACTTACAATAGATGTTGGATTTTTCATTTTTCGTTATTGGAACAAGAAAGATTTAACAAATGAGCCTCTTTATGCACAGCCTCAAGAAGATGATGGACAGCAATACTGGTTCTTAAATGCAAATCCAAAAATGTGGAGTATGTCCAGTATGCCAGTGGGAGAAGTTCAGAATTATACTTTGTTTAATGACAATGGAAATAAGCGTAGAATATTCCAAAACTTTCTTGATGCAAAGGCGGGAGATATGGTGATTGGATATGAGTCTACTCCGGTGAAACAAATTGTAGCTATATTTCGTGTAAATGCAGAGCAGGATGGAGAGAGAATATATTTTGAAAAGTTAGAAGGACTCTCATCACCAATTGATTTTGCAACATTGAAAGCCTGTCCTGAATTGGAAAAAATGGAATATTTCAGTATCATTCAGGGAAGTCTATTTAAATTAACAAAGGATGAATACGAATTTATTATTGATTTGATCCGTGAAGAAAATCCAGTGCCAACAGCTGAGAAAAATAAAGATGAGTATTCGAAAGAAAAATTCTTAGATCAGGTTTACATGACAGAAGCAAAATATGATCGTCTCGTAGCTGTTCTGACAAGGAAGAAAAACATCATTTTACAAGGAGCACCTGGTGTTGGAAAGACTTATGCAGCTAAGCGTCTGGCTTATTCAATGATGGGAGAGAAAGATGACGACCGCATTGAATTTGTACAGTTTCATCAAAATTATTCCTATGAAGATTTTATGATGGGGTATAAGCCAGTCGAGGATGGATTTGAACTGAAATATGGAATTTTTTATAGATTCTGTCAGAAAGCAGCGAACCATCCAGATAAAGATTATTTCTTTATCATTGATGAGATTAACCGGGGCAATATGAGTAAAATCTTTGGTGAATTATTAATGTTGATTGAGGCTGACTATCGAGAGACAAAGACAACATTAGCCTATAATGGTCTCAGCTTTTCCGTTCCAAAACGTTTACATATCATTGGTATGATGAACACGGCTGATAGAAGTTTGGCAATGATTGATTATGCACTTCGCCGCCGATTTAGCTTCTTTGATATGGAACCAGGATTTGATTCAGAAGGATTTATTAAGTATCAGGAAGCATTTGCAAATGACACATTCAATACGTTGATTGACCGTATTAAGGAACTAAACAGAGAAATTGCAAACGACAAATCTCTAGGGAAAGGATTCTGTATTGGACATAGTTATTTTTGTAATACGAAAGAATGTACGGATGAGTGGATGCAAGATGTAGTTGATTTTGATATATTGCCAATGTTAGCAGAGTATTGGTTTGATGATACAGATAAACTACAGCATTGGGAGAACATTTTGCATGGGGTATTTCAATGACAAAGGACAAGAGTATTCTGATCAATAATATTTACCATATGCTTTCCTATGCTTTTCAGACACTGAAGCAAGAGACATATGATGATGTTGCAGTAGAGTCTTTTGATGAGATGTATAATCTGCTGGCTGCAATCCTAGCCAAGGGCATAGGGCTGCAGTTGAAGCAGGGGCTTTACAGAGAATATATAAGTCATCAGGAAGAGCTGACGGTTATGCGTGGTAAAATTAATATGCCAGGTACAATTAAAAATAAACTGCTACATAAACAAGTACTCACCTGTGATTTTGATGAGCTTTCAGAAAATAATACGTTGAATCAAATCTTGAAAACAACAGTCATGCTTCTTTTGCGAAACGGCAAAGTAAAAGCAAAATACAAAGATGATCTGAAGAAGAAAATGTTGTATTTTTCGAATGTAGATTCTATAGAACCGACAGAAATTAAATGGTCATCGATTCGTTTTCAGCGTAATAATCAAACATATAGAATGTTAGTTAGTATTTGTCAGTTGATGATTGAAGGAATGTTGATCACAACAGATGCAGGTAACTATAGATTAGCATCCTTTGTAGACGAGCAGCGTATGTGCAGGCTGTATGAAAAATTTATTCTGGAATATTACAGCAGACATTATCCAGAATTGTCTGTTAGTGCATCGCAGATTCCGTGGGCACTAGATGATGGTGTTGGAACGATGCTGCCGGTTATGCAAACTGATATTCACTTGCAACGTGGCAATACAGTGCTTATCATTGATGCGAAATATTACAATCACACTACACAGGTCCATTTTGATAAACATACGCTTCATTCAAACAATTTGTATCAGATTTTTACCTATGTAAAAAATCGAAGCTATCAATTTGGAGAAGAAGATAATACAGTTTCAGGAATGCTTCTTTATGCCAAGACGGAAGAAGAAATCCAGCCTGATAATGTGTATCAGATGCATGGCAGTCAAATAAGTGTTAAGACACTTGATCTGAATTTGCCATTTGTAGAGATTGCAGCACAGATGGATAGGATTGTTGAGTCTCATTTTACTGGTGTAATAAAAGCTGATTAGATGAGAAAGCTGTTTTGTAACTTAAGCATTCCTGAGTTTGGACCTTGTGAAATCTGAATACAAAGATGAAGTCAAAAAGTTGCAAAATACAGGCTGTAGCGCTTAATAATGAATGAGATAAAGAAACTAGAGCATATCTAAATGGAGGATTTTAAACCAGCATGAACATACAAATATTTGGAACAAAAAAATGCAACGAAACAAAGAAAGCAGAACGTTTTTTCAAAGAACGTAGAATCAAATATCAGTTTGTTGATATGAAGAAAAAAGGCATGAGCAAAGGCGAATTCAATTCAGTAGCTCAGGCAAATGGTGGTTTAGATCATATGATTAATTGGGAAGGCAAAGATCAGAACTTGCTTGCACTGATCAAATATATTGCCAATGAAGATAAACTTGAAAAAGTATTAGAAAATCCACAAGTCATCAAGACACCAGTTGTTCGAAATGGAAAGCAATCAACACTAGGATATCAACCAGATGTTTGGAAAAAGTGGAATTGATTATTTGGACGATAAGTCTGTAGCTTGGATGGATGAAAATTATGATGCTACACCACAAACAATTATGTTGGAATCAATAAGAGATGATATTTTTTGCCAGACTAATTAGAAGAGAAAATGGACATTGAAACAAGACCTTATAGTCATAACAGGCTATAAGATCTTGTCACAGGAGAAAGTGGATGACGACTTAATCATCATCATGAGGTAAAAACGGTGGTCGGAAGGGGTACAATTCTTCGTAAGATTCAAGCTCGGCTTCTGTTCTTGGAACAACCTGGATCAATCCAGTACAATCCGTGGTAGAACAAACATTGCACATTTCGAAGATATTTTCATCAATTTCTTCGTTTGTAAGTTCTCGTTTCTTCTTATTATTCATGCATTGAAACCTCCTCGTTTCTTAGTATGTGATAATTTAAGAAAAATATTTTGTAAAATAAATCCAACAAAAGATATTATACGAGGAGATAGGAACAATATATTTTGTACCAAAAGAAAGCAGAGAAAAGGCTGTTCATCCTAGACAGAATGGAAGCCTTTTCCGATAATCTCACTTGTATTAGAAACTAAAAGAAAAGCTTTTGGATCATGTTCTTTGATAAAGTTTCGAAGTTTCACTGCCTGCGAAGGACTAAGAACCGTCAGGATAATATATTTATCATCCCCTGTAAAGGCTCCGGTCGCATTTACAATGGTTGCTCCGCGCTGTAGATCATTTTGGATAAAATCACAAATACATGTTGCATTGGAAGTTACAACATGAAAGTATTTAGAACGGTTAAAACTTTCAATAAAGTTATCAATCAACGCAGAACGCATGATCAGACCAAACAAAGAATAAAGTCCTGTTTTGACGTTAAACACTAGAAATCCTGCGAGAGTAAAGATAAGATCAGAGATCATTAAGCCCTTTCCGATATCTACACTCGTATATTTTTTAAGAATCATAGCGATAACATCTGTACCACCACTAGAAGCTCCAATATTAAATAAGATTGCTGAACCAAGCGCTGGCAATAAGATTGCAAAGATCAACTCTAATAATGGCTCATTGGTAAGTGGATGACTCATAGGATAAATTCGCTCTAAAAGAGATAAACTTACAGATAAAAGAATCGTGCTGTAAGCTGTTTTTTCAGCAAAGCTTTTACCTAAGACGATCCATCCAATGATCAGCAATAAAATATTCACAACAAAAGAAAAATCACTGGCAGAAATAGGAAGGAATTTTGCAACTAAAACGGCAATACCTGTGATACCACCAAATGTGAAATTGTTTGTAAATTTAAAGAAGTAAATTCCGACAGCCATAATGAGTGTGCTGATTGTAAGTAAGGAAAAATTTTTAAGTTTTGATTTCATAATACTACCTTCTTTGATGATTGTTTCATTTATAATGATTTCATAATTCAATCATTTATTTTAGCATGAATATTCTATTTTTCAAGAAATTCGGTGGAAATAGTGAGAAAGAACGTATTATAATTTTTGTTATGGAATCTTTCGACAAAATGGATTGGCGCAATCAAGACGAGTATTTATATTTACGTATCCCCTGTTATAACCGTAATACTTTCAGTGTTAATCTTACATGAAAAAATAACAGTGATTTCTATCATTGGAACTATATTAATCCTTATTGGGCTTGTGGTCTCACAAAAAAGTTAAGACAACAGACCAGATTAGATGTATAATATGTGATAATAAAGCAAAAAAGGAGATAGGAACAATGTATTATGTACCAGATGGAACAAAAAAATGCGGATATTATGAATGTAAAAAATGCGGGAATAGATTCCTCTCATTACAGATGATGGAGAAGATTCCATGTCCAGACTGTGAGGCAGAGATCGACTACGAGATTGGACCAGATGAAAATATGGAAGATATTTTAGATACTGCGCAGTTACTTCAGAAAATCGAGGGTGAAGAAGAAGTCGAAAAAATGGATGCTTTACTAAGCCTTGCTATCACTGGTGGAGATTGCAATTGGATTTAAAAATGTATTTTCTAAAAGACTCAGGGACCATGGACTTCTGGGTCTTTTAGATTGCTGCAATAATTGAAACAGGAAGGCAGGAATATCAATTTATGAACGATACACAAGACAACAAATGGGACAAACTATTGCACATCAAAACCATGGGCAGAGACGACTCTCAATCCGATCAATACCGCTATCCATACGAACCAACTCCATATTCTGTACTGCAACGATTAGCAAATACAGGACTTATAAGGAAGAACAATATGCTCTTAGATTATGGCTGTGGTAAAGGAAGGGTAGACTTTTTCTTATCCTACCAGACAAGATGCCGTTGCCTCGGAGTTGAATATGACGAACGCATTTATGAGAAAGTAATGGAAAATAAGAAAGAAGCCGTATCGAAAGAGAGGGTATCATTTTCATTAGCGAATGCAGAAGAATTTCAACTCCCAGAACAGATAGACCGCATCTATTTTTTTAATCCATTTTCCGTAGAGATTTTGAGAAAAGTGATGGCAAGGATCATGGAATCATACTATGAACATCCAAGACAGATTTTATGTTTCTTCTATTATCCATCTGACGAATATCTTACATATCTGATGACGGTGGATGAGATGATGTTTACCGATGAAATTGATTGTTCCGATTTGTTTGGTGGAAATAGTGAGAGAGAACGCATTATGATTTTTGAGATTGGGCAGTAGACAGACTTAGGCCATCTAAATATTTGATCAATATTGCTCAATGAAGATGAATATAAATAGACGAAAAATAATAAATCATGTATAATCATAAATATGCATCTATAGTTACAAAATATGAAATAAAATATAAGAAAAACGGATATAATACAACAAATTATGTAACTTTAGATACACTTTTTAACACAAAAATCTAGAGCAAAATAATAAATGAGGTGATGAAAATGCCATTAACAAATATAGAGGCGGATAATTTTACGGTATTTGATGATATAAAAATTCCATTTAATAAAGGATTAAATATACTAGTAGGCGAGAATGGTATGGGAAAGACTCATGTTATGAAATTAGCTTATGCAGCATGTCAGGCTTCTAAACACGATGTATCATTTTCACAGAAAACAACTATGCTTTTTCGACCAGATCAGTCAAGTATTGGACGATTAGTAAATAGAAAGAAAAATGGGAAAAATACAGCAAAAGTATCCGTAGGATCAGACACAGCAAAGATTGGAATGACATTTTCAACGAAAACCAAAAAATGGGATGCGGAGATTACAACAGAGGAAAAATGGGAAAAGCAAATGTCTGATCTCACAAGTGTGTTTATTCCAGCAAAAGAAATTTTATCCAATGCATGGAATTTAGATGCAGCAGTGAAGATGGGAAATGTAGAATTTGATGACACCTATTTAGATATTATTGCAGCTGCTAAAATTGATATTTCCAGAGGTGTAGATTCCGCTGCAAGGAAGAAATATTTAAAGATTTTACAACAGATTAGCAGTGGAAAAGTTACTTTACATGAAGATCGTTTTTATTTAAAACCAGGTACACAAGCAAAATTAGAATTTAATTTAGTTGCAGAAGGTTTACGTAAGATAGCTCTATTATGGCAGCTTATTAAGAACGGAACATTAGAGAAAGGATCTGTATTATTTTGGGATGAACCAGAGGCTAATATTAATCCGAAATATATTCCTGTGTTGGCAGAATTATTAATTATGCTGGAAAAAGAGGGTGTACAGATTTTTGTTTCAACACATGATTATTTTTTATCTAAGTATATTGAAATAAAACGGAAATCTGACAGTAATGTTCAGTATATTTCGCTGTATAAAGATGAAATGAGTAAAGTGCAATGTGAGATTGCAAAAGAATTTGAATTACTGGAACATAATACGATTATGGATACTTTTCGTCAACTTTATAGAGAAGAAATTGGGGTGGTATTATAGTGAAAGTAATAACAGAATCGGAAATGAATTTTGGAGAATTTGATGAATCTAACTTGTTTCATATTGAAAATTCTAAAATTTATAGGGATCTTGGTGATGGAATTAAGACAGTAGAATTTATTTTAAAATATAAAGAGGACAGTATTATATTTTTAGAAGCAAAGAAAAGTTGTCCTAATGCGGAGAAACGGCATGAAACAGAGGAGAAAGAACATAAATTTGAAGTTTATTTTTCTTCACTAGTAGAAAAATTTATTGCATCTTTACATATTTATTTAGCTTCTATTTTAGGTAGATATCCGGATATTTCAGAGGTTGGAGATAGCTTACAATTTGTAGATGAAATGAAAAATATGAAATTAAAGTTTGTATTGGTAATTAAGAATGCTGAAGATGTTGCTTGGTTAGTAGGACCATCTGCAGAATTAAAAGCCAGGTTATTACAGATTAGAAAAATTTGGAATATTGAAATAATGGTATTGAATGAAGAGTTAGCAGAAAAGCTTAGTTTAACAGCAAACAATCAAGATTATGCATTATAACCATTAGGTTGTTACCCATACCAATTAGGACCATTATAATGTATTTTCTAAAAGACTCAGGGACCATGGACTTCTGGGCCTTTTAGATTGCTGCAATAATTGAAACAGGAAGGCAGGAATATCAATTTATGAACGATACACAAGACAACAAATGGGACAAACTATTGCACATCAAAACCATGGGCAGTAGACAGACTCAAGTCATCTAAATATTTGATACCAGTATTAGAAAATTTATATATTTCTCCAGAAGAATTTTTAAAGGAAATAAAGGAGCTAAAAATAAAATGATAAAAGATATAATGAAAGATCCACTGTTTCTAGCACAGAAATCAACAGATGCAACAAAAGCAGATCAACAGGTAGTAGTTGATCTGTTAGACACACTAAGAGCTAATTTGGATCATTGTGTTGGAATGGCAGCAAATATGATCGGCGTTAAAAAGAACATTATCGTAGTAGCAGTTGGACCATTTCAGTTTGCAATGATCAATCCAAAGATCACAAAGAAATCAGGCGTATTTGAGACAGAAGAAGGATGTTTATCTTTGGATGGAGTGAGACCTTGTAAGAGATATAAGGAGATAGAAGTAGATTATCTGGACCAGGATTTTAAAAAACAGCATGGAAAATATTCTGGATGGACAGCACAGATCATACAGCATGAAATTGCTCATTGCAAGGGGATTGTGATATGATTGAATTACAAACAATGAATGAAATACCAATTTATACGATCATAAAAATAGAAGCAGAAGAAGCAGAAATTCCAATGTTAACTTTTTATGTAAAAGAAGATTCTATGGATGAACCAGAAGAGATTTCGATGGAAGAATTAACAGCTTATGACAGGAATCTAGGAATTGGAGATCAGGTAATAATCGGTCCAGATGAAACTTTGTTTCCGCTAGATATGGCAGAGAATCTTGGAATGTTTGACGAAATCGATCCGTTAAGCCAGATATCAGAAACAGATCCCAGACAATGGCAGATGGAATGGATGGATAATTATATGGACGCGTTAGAAGAACTGGAGGATTCTACAACTAGGGAATAAGCCAAAATTCATGAAAATAAATCCATTAAAAGCAGAAAAATTTATGGAGATGAGTGTATTTATGCAGAAATTACAGATAAGACAGAAAACATGTTATATAGAGCAAAATGGTTCCGGCGGTCCGATCATTTTATGGGGAATGTATCCTCATCGTGGAAATGAAATAGCACATATGTGGGATTGTCTGATGGAGACAGTCAATGATCAGGATTTTCTTTTCTGTGCATTTCAGGTAATAGATTGGAATGGTGATTTTTCTCCATGGAAGTCACCTGCTGCCTTCGGAGATGATGATTTCAAAGGAAATGGTCCAAAGACTTTACAATGGTTAATGAATGATTTGATTCCGAAATTAAAAGCAGATTACGGGGTAGACAGAGAAATTTATCTGATCGGATATTCCCTTGCAGGATTGTTTGCTTTATGGACAGCATATGAAACGGATATCTTCTCAGCAATTGCAAGCTGCTCTGGTTCTTTATGGTTTGAACAATGGGATGAATATGTGTTACATCATCAAATAAAGCATGAAAGCAATATCTACTTAAGCCTTGGAGGAAAAGAAGAAAAAACAAAGAATCCGGTCATGGCAAGAGTTGGAGATCGAACTAGAACACAGGAACGAATTTTGCGCAATGATCCTAAGGTAAAGCAAACAACATTAGAATTTAACAGCGGCGGGCATTTTGCTGATGCCCAAAAGAGATTAGCGAAAGCTGTCAAATGGTTATTAGAATGTACTTAAGAGAGGCTTCCAATGAACAACAAAACCATAAATTATTATAACAAATACACTAAATCATTCATACAAACAACAAGATCCGTAGACTTTACAAACATACAAAATAAATTTTTATCTTATCTTCCATCGGGTGCATCAATTTTGGATTTTGGTTGCGGTTCTGGTCGTGATACAAAATATTTTCTAAAGCGAAACTATAATGTAACGGCGATTGACGGATCCGAAGAGATTTGTAAGGAAGCCTCAAAATATACAGGAATCAAAGTAAAACAAATGTTATTTGAAGAATTAAATGACCAGAATATTTATGATGGAATCTGGGCATGTGCATCAATCCTTCATTTATCAAAAAATGATCTTTTTCGTGTATTTCATAAGATGAACAAAGCATTAAAAGAAAATGGAATCATTTATACATCATTTAAGTATGGTGAATTCGAAGGGGAGAGAAATGGGCGTTATTTTACGGATTTTACAGAAGATTCATTGAAAGAATTTATCTCACAAATCCCTCAATTACAGATCAAAGAAATATGGACAACAGGTGATGTCAGAGAAGGACGAGGTGATGAACGATGGTTGAATATCCTGATTTGCAAGGGAAAAACATCCTAGAAATTGAGCCAAAATATTATAACAATCTAAATATCGATGGATTTTCTAAAATGATGAAAAGTCCATCCTATTGCTATAAATTTTATTGGCTGGAAGCGATCATACAGTCAATATTTTGGGGTGGATTCAATACGAAAAAGTAAAATGGCTACAGAACAATAATTCAGAAGTTCCCGGTCTGGTATATAAATTAACCCCAACAGAAGAAAAGGTACGAAAACTCAAAAAAGTAAGAGATCTCTGGCAAGATATCATGGAAGTTCAAGAAATCAGAGACGTCTTTACTGGACAACCTGTGAAGAAGAAAAAATACGATATTGATCATTTTATTCCATGGTCATTTGTTATGAATGATGAACTTTGGAATCTGATGCCGATGGATGCATCACTAAATTCATCCAAGAGTAATCGATTACCAAAATGGAATCCGTTTTTTCAGAATTTTGCACAAAATCAATATCTGATGTATCAAATGATTTATGATGATATGGGAATCTATAAAAGCTAAGCAGAGTACCACGTCCATAGGAGCAACTGCACCGCATGGGCGTGGGTGAATGCGTCCTGACGGACCCAGACTTTATTTTATTCCTTGATTTTTGATATATTGTTGGATAACTTTCAGACTATTTTCACTCACGGATGAGATAAAATAACTGTCTGACCAGAAGTAAGGCTTCCAGTAATACTTCTTTAAAGTCGTATCTCCATACAGCTTTCTGGCTCTTCTGGCAGTTTGCGTCTTTAGGACATTGGCAAGTTCTGCCGGAGATGTCATAGTATCTGCTTCCAACAGGATATGAACATGGTCTGGTTCTCCATTGATCTCCAATATATGAAAGCCTCTCTGATCTGCAACGTAACGGATCCTTTCATAAACAGCATCACGGACTCCGTTAACTAAGACGGGATGTCGAAATTTCGTAACAAACACGATATGATACTGAAGTAAAAAGCAACTGTGCCTGTGGATATAATAATCTGTATTATCTTTCTTTCGCATGATGTATCTCCTTTACAACTAAACATATATTTGATATAATTATATTATAGAAATACAATGTTTTCAAGACATTAGAAAGGATACAATCATATGGCATTTTCCGTAACACAACGGGTGATCTCATCCGAAGATATGATCTACAGTTATTGTGATGACTTCTGCAGAAAAGCGAAGTTATTATATAATGCTGCTCTTTTTCGTATCCGTAACATCTTTACTGGATATGAAAAAGAACATCGGACAGACAATGAAGAAGATATCTTTTGTGAGGTTCATGCATTACAAGATGTTCATCCTCAGATCCATGTCCGAAAAGTGATCTCTTACAACCATCTGGAGAAGCTGATGCGTGTCACGGAAAATCCGGATTTCTTTATCGGACTGCCGATGCAGACAGCACAGGCGATGGTAAAGCAGGCTGTCACAGATTTTAAAAACTGGCTGGCTTCTTTAAGAGAATATAAAAAACATCCGGAAAAATTTTTAGGCAGACCAAAGATGCCCCACTATAAAAAACAAGATCTTGCAACAGTGATCATCACCAATCAGGATGCTGTTTTATATCCGTCAGAAACTGGAGTATCCTTAAAACTGCCGATCATAAAGAAACGTCTGAGTTTTTCTAATATTTCTGAACATGCTTTCTTAAAAGAAGTCCGGATCAAACCTTATCATGGAAGATTTCTGTTCTGTCTGACATTTGAAGAACCAGAGCCGGTGATCGAAACTTCCATGCCTTATACCTGTGCCATTGACTTCGGGATCGACAACTTCGCAGCTATCGTATGTGATGATGGATCATCCGCAATCTACAAGGGCGGAGCTGTTTTATCCGATACCCAGTGGTTTCATAAACAAAAGGCAAAGTACGTTTCCATTCTGACCAAGGGGCATAAAAACCGATATGCAACATCAAAGAGATTGGCTGATCTCTCTTATCATCATGCGAATTTTGTGAAGGATCAGTGTCATAAGATCAGCCGGAGTATCATTGATTTCTGCGTAGATCATTATGCAGGAACTTTGATCTTTGGTGTGAATCCGTTATGGAAACAGAATTCCAGGATTGGAAAAATCAACAATCAGAAGTTCGTCTCCATGCCGATCGCTTTTCTACGAGCTATGATCACATATAAAGCATTGAATGCAGGGATCAAGATCATTGAACAGGAAGAAAGTTATACTTCCAAAGCAGATATCACAACAAAAGATCATATTCCTACTTATCGTGTGGATGATGAGAACGCACAGTTTTCCGGGATTCGTATCAAACGAGGTCTGTATCGTTGTGCAGATGGAACGATCCTGAATGCTGACTGTCATGCAGCAGCGAACATCATGAGAAAAGCAGTTCCGGATATTTGGGATCGAACAACAGACTTTTCTTTTCTGACAAGTCCAAAAGTGTATGGATTCCACGAACTGAACCCTAAAAGTATTCCCGTCAAAGGGATAGCGGCATAAGTGAATATGCCCTGATCGGTACGAACAGCCAGAATCTTCTGGTCAGAGATGAGTAATTGTTACGACTGTCAGAAGCCTCTTCCATAGGAACTACTGTACCGCATGGGAGAGGTAATTCACTTGGGCAGGACAAGAATTATATCGAAAAGGTAATTCAAAAGAGATATTTTATAATATACTTGAAAAGAATATGATACCTGTATATGATTCCGCACGTAGACAAGGATATGAAATATGGGATTATTCATAAGGATTTTAAAAGGGCAGAAGAATATGTGGTCAGAAAAGCAAAGAAAATATCAGAAGAATATATGTAGTAAATTAATGCTAGCTATTTTGTTACTCGCAAGTGTCATAACACTTACAGCATGTAGATCATCAAATATAAAAGAAGCAACAAAACAAACAGATCATAAGACAAAAAAGTGGGAACCATTGGTGATAACAAAGCGAGAAAAAGCTCAGGCACAAAAAGAAGTTAAGCAAATTTCAGACATTTGTCAAAACATAAAAATCAATGAGAATAAAGTTACAAAAAAAGACTTACAAACACTATATGATACATTAACATCCAAAGGTTATCCTGTTGCCCAGATCGGGGAAGAAAAACATAGTACAAAAAATGCACCAGTAAAATTCAAACCATCCAAGACAAGTCATGGTGAGAAATTGAAAACATTTTATGAAAAAATAAAAGCTGGAAAACCAACAACGATAACATTGTTACAGCAAAATAGTTCCGGAGGATTTGCAAATATCCGATTACAAAGCAACAATGGAAAGACAGAAGGAATTTTGACAACGATCTATAAAGAAGATGGTAAATTTTCTGTGAGTGAAATGGTAAAGTATCAAGTGAAAAAACTGGAATTGAATGAAAAAAATATTATGACTTTGGAATTTTACTTATCTGATCAAGCAGAATTACAGACGGATGGTACGATGGAATTTCAATGTAATTGAATATTAAATTTTCGCCATTCGTTGCATAGAAATGCATCAAACAGCAGATAATACCATCATAAAAATTTCCAAAGTAGAAAGGAACTCATATCATGGTATTAAAAGAGACAGAAAGAACAGCAATTGAAAACCTAAGAACACAGGAGAAAAGCTGCATAGAAAAGTATCAAAAATACGCACAGCAGGCGATCGATCCAGAACTTAAAAATCTTTTTGAACAGTTACACAAAAAAGAGCAGACACATTACGATTCACTCACACAGGTCTTAGATGGAACAGTACCGTCAAGTGACTGCAATGACAGTGATGGAAGAGACTATGAACCAAGAGCAATCTATACAGCAGCGAGCCAGTCCGAAGATAAGATGCATGATGCATTTCTTGCAACTGATGCAATTGGAACAGAGAAATTGGTTTCCGGAGAATATAATACAAATGTATTTATGTTTGGGGATAGTGATCTTAGAAAGTTAATGGCTGACATTCAGGTAGAAGAACAGAATCATGCCGAAATGCTATATAAATATAAGACAGCAAACGGAATGCAGTAATGCAATAGATATATGATAATTATGTTAAAGGACTCAGGAGCCGTGGACTTCTGAGTCTTTTGTTGTATATCGATGATGTATGGATTGGATAAGATATGAAAATATGATAAAATGATGTAAATATAGTACTATAACAAGAGAGGATAAATAAAAAGATAATGAAAACAGAACATCATACATTAACAAAGACTTGGGTTGTAGCAGCGCTGGCAAGTTTATGCTGTATTCTATGGGGAAGTGCTATTCCGATGATCAAGACAGGATATCGACTGTTACAAGTAGATACGACAAACACAGCCAGTCAGATCGTATTTGCAGGAATAAGATTTGCGTTAGCAGGACTTTTCGTCTTGATTTTTGCTTCTATACAGGAAAAGAAAGTGACATTGCCCGATGGAAAGATTCTAAAATATGCAGTTCCTGTCTGCCTTGCGCAGACTGTTGGACAGTATTTTTTCTTTTATATCGGCGTGGCACATACATCTGGAGTGAAAGGTGGAATCATTACAGGTTTAGGAAATTTTATCGCAATCCTAATGTCATGTTTGATCGTACGAAATGAGAAACTAACGGGAAGAAAATTAACAGGATGCATCTTAGGATTTGCAGGAGTTGTCGTGATCAATCTTCTTGGAAATTCTTTGGATTTCGGCTTTACGATGATGGGAGAAGGATTCGTTTTGATTTCACAGTTAGCCTATGCAACATCCACGATATTGATCAATTACTATTCAAAAAAAGTATCACCAGTTATATTAAGTGGAACTCAGTTTTTTATTGGTGGAATTGTATTATTTTTAATCGGAAACGCAATGGGTGGACATTTAGATCATGTAACAGTTGGTGGAATTACGGTCGTGTTGTATCTTGCATTGGTATCTGCAGTTGCCTATACACTTTGGTCTGTATTACTTGCATATAATGACGTGTCAAAGGTAGCAATCTTCGGATTTGTGAATCCATTATGCAGTGTAATCTTGTCGGCATTAGTATTGGGAGAAGTCAAACAGGCATTTAATATCGGAAGTCTGATTGCACTCGCACTTGTATGTGTTGGAATTTATATTGTAAATGCAAAGAAGAATAACAAATCAAATGTTGAGTAAGGAGGAAAACATTATGAGATATGAAATTTTAGGTGAAACACTTCCAGTAGTTATCTGTTATCTGGAATCTGGAGAAAAAATGGTTACAGAAGGTGGAGGAATGTCTTGGATGTCTCCAAATATGAAAATGGAAACAACTTCGAATGGGGGAATAGGAAAGATCTTTGGAAGAGCGTTTTCAGGAGAAAAGATGTTCCAGAATGTTTATACAGCACAAGGCGGCGAAGGAATGATCGCCTTTGCTTCATGCTTCCCGGGATCCATCAAGGCATTTGAAATTGCACCTGGACAGGAAATGATATTACAAAAAAGTGCTTATCTTGCCAGTGAGAATGGAGTTGAGTTATCTGCATTCTTTAATAAAAAGATCGGAGCTGGATTATTTGGCGGAGAAGGTTTTATTATGCAGAAAGCATCTGGCCATGGTATCATGTTTGCAGAATTTGATGGTCATGTTGTGGAATATGAATTAGAGGCTGGAGAGCAGATTGTTGTAGACACTGGACATTTGGCCGCGATGACAGCAAGTTGTACGATGGAGATCAAAAGTGTTCCGGGTGTAAAGAATATGTTGTTTGGTGGAGAAGGAGTGTTTAACACAATACTTACAGGCCCTGGGAAAGTATGGCTGCAAACAATGCCGATCAGTAATGTAGCTGGAGTATTAAGCCCATATTTTCCCAGCTCTAGTAAATAGAAAAAACATGAATAGATTAAGGAATGGGGAGTGATCAATATGGCCTTTTTTGACTATGATCGAAATGGGAAAAAAGATTGGAAAGACAATGCCAGAGAATATTATCTTTATAACAAATTAAAAGAAGATGATGCATCGAAGCATAGCCAAGGGAAGAAGAAATCATCCGATGATGGGAAATCAAATGTTGGGTGTGGTTCTGTACTATTGTGTTTTTTATTTATGTTTTGTATGATGTGGCTTGCTATGATGGTTGATTCATTATGCAAATAGAGGAGCATAGAATAATGACAAAGACAAAGGCTTATATTGCGATTGACCTCAAATCATTCTATGCTTCTGTGGAATGTAAGGAGCGAAATCGCGATCCTTTAACGACAAATCTTGTGGTTGCAGATCAAAGCCGGACGGAAAAGACGATCTGCCTTGCGGTATCTCCATCGCTGAAAAGCTATGGAATACCAGGCAGACCACGTTTGTTTGAAGTCGTGCAAAAGATTAAAGAAGTCAATAATACCCGCAGGTGGAAAGCTTTAAACAGAACATTTACAGGTTCGTCGGATGACAGCACAGAATTAAATGAGGATCCGGCATTGAAGGTTGATTATATTGTTGCACCACCACGTATGGAATACTATTTGGAATATAGTTCCAAGATTTATAATATTTATCTAAAGTATATTGCGCCAGAAGATATTTTTCCGTACTCAATTGATGAAGTATTTATAGATGCAACAGATTATCTGAATACTTATCAGATGACTGCAAGGGAACTTGCCATGACTATGATACGAGATGTTTTAAAAACAACAGGAATTACAGCAACCGCCGGAATCGGAACGAATATGTATCTGTGCAAGATTGCGATGGATATCGTAGCAAAGCATATTAAACCGGATAAGGATGGCGTAAGGATCGCCGAATTAGACGAAATGTCTTACCGTAGGAAGCTATGGAATCACAGACCGCTTACAGATTTCTGGAGAGTAGGCAAAGGCTATGCGAAGAAGTTGGAAGAACACGGTCTTTTTTCAATGGGAGATGTTGCAAGATGTTCCGTCGGAAAGCCAAATGAATTCCATAATGAAGAACTGCTTTATAAGATGTTTGGGATCAATGCGGAACTGCTGATCGATCATGCCTGGGGCTATGAGCCTTGTACTATGGAGCAAGTCAAAGCATACAAACCGGAAACCAACAGTGTATGCTCCGGGCAAGTACTTCACTGCCCATATGACTTTGATAAGGCAAAGTTAGTTGTAAAAGAAATGACTGATCTTATGACACTTGATCTGGTAGATAAGAGACTTGTTACTGACCAGATCGTATTGACCGTAGGTTATGATATAGAAAATCTAACGGATCCAGATAGATATAGGAAGTACAAGGGATCTGTTACGATTGACCGATATGGAAGGAAAGTTCCAAAACACGCTCATGGAACAACAAACCTGAAAAGGAAGACATCATCTACCATGCTGATCACAGATGCAGTGATGGAATTGTATGATCGGATCGTGGATAAAAATCTGCTGATCAGAAGAATCAATATCACAGCGAACAAGCTCGTGGATGAAAGTTTTTCAAAGGAAGAAGAAACGTATGAGCAGCTTGATCTTTTTACAGATTATACGGTAAAGGAACAGGAACAAGCCGAAGAAGAAGCTGTTTTAGAGCGTGAGAAACGGATGCAACAGACAATGCTCACAATCAAAAAGAAGTTTGGGAAGAACGCTATCTTGAAAGGAATGAACCTTCAGGAGGGAGCAACAGCAAAAGACCGTAATGAGCAGATCGGCGGACATAAAGCATAGAAAGTAAGTATTCAGTGTCAATGGAGGAAGATTATGAAGGATCAGTACAATCATAAATACGATGATATTATCAATCTGCCGCATCCAACTTCAAAGAAGCACCCTCGTATGTCACTTTATGCCAGGGCAGCACAGTTTTCGCCTTTTGCGGCACTTACCGGACACGAAGCAGCTATTAAAGAAACTGTAAGACAAACAGATGCAAAACAGGTGTTGAGTGAAGAAGTTATAGCAGAATTAAATAAAAAGTTATATCTGATCGCTGAAACGATCGGTACACAGCAAATGATTGAGATCACGTATTTTGTACCAGATGCTAAGAAAGATGGGGGAGCATATATTACCTGTTCTGGTTGTGTAAAGAAAATTGATAAATATAAACACACAGTTGTTATGACAGATCAGACGATCATCCCTATTGAACAGATAAGTAATATAGAGGGAGAAATGTTTGAAGAATAGTAATGGTGCCTGATTCAAATAAGAATCAGGCACCATTGCTGTTTCATAAAAAGCTACATACTCTGATGGAATGTACGACGGATCACTTCTTCCTGCTGTTCGCGTGATAATCGATTAAAGTTCACGGCATATCCAGAAACACGGATCGTAAGTGTTGGATATTTTTCTGGATGTTCCATAGCATCGATCAAAGTTTCTCTATGCATAACATTTACATTCAAATGATGTGCACCTTGAACAAAGTATCCGTCTAAGATTGTTGTAAGGTTTTGTACTCGTTGTTCCTGATCTTTTCCAAGAGCATCTGGTACGATGGAAAAGGTATTGGATACACCATCCTGACATACATCGCGATATGGAATTTTAGCGACAGAGTTTAAGGATGCAAGAGCACCATTTTCGTCTCGTCCATGCATTGGGTTTGCACCTGGAGCTAAAGGTTCTCCGAGTTTTCTTCCATCTGGTGTGGATCCGGTTTTCTTACCATACATAACATTGGATGTGATCGTTAAAGCAGATAAAGTATGAATCGCATTTCTATAAATCGGATGTTTCTTTAGTTCGTCAGAGAAGAATGTTACTGTGTTAACTGCAAGATCATCTGCGCGGTCGTCATCATTTCCATACTTAGGGAAATCCCCAATGGTTTCAAAGTCAATTGCTACACCATTTTCATTGCGGATTGGTTTTACAGTTGCATATTTGATCGCTGATAGAGAGTCTGCGGCAATAGACAGACCAGCAATTCCATAAGCTGCGATTCGCTCTAAGTTTGTATCATGAAGAGCAAACTGGCTGGCTTCATATGCGTATTTATCATGCATAAAATGAATGATATTTACTGTATCAACATATAATTCAGCAACATAAGTCATAACTTTCTTATAGTTTTCCCATACTTTGTCAAAATCAAGAACGTCATCTGTGATCGGTTCGATTCCAGGAACAACCTGGATTCCTTTTTTCTCGTCAATTCCTCCATTGATCGCATAAAGCAGTGATTTTGCCAGATTGCAGCGGGCTCCGAACAGCTGTGTCTGTTTTCCAACCTTCATTGCAGATACACAACAAGCGATCGCATAATCATCCCCATAGACTGGGCGCATAACATCATCATTTTCATATTGGATAGAATCCGTATCAATAGAAACTTTAGAGCAAAAATGTTTAAAGTTGTCTGGCAGTTTTTCAGACCATAAAACAGTTAAGTTAGGCTCTGGGGCAGTTCCAATGTTATATAAAGTATGAAGATAACGGAAAGAGTTCTTAGTAACCAGAGGTTTTCCATTAATACCAACTCCACCGATAGACTCCGTGATCCACGTAGGATCCCCACCAAATAGTTCGTCATATTCAGGAGTTCTTAAATGTCTTGTCAGACGAAGTTTGATGATAAATTGATCGATCAATTCCTGAGCTTCTGTTTCTGTGATCACTCCATTTCTAAGATCTCGTTCAATATAAATATCAAGGAATGTAGAAGTACGTCCAAGGGAAGTTGCAGCTCCATTATTTTCTTTTGTTCCCGCAAGATATCCCATATAAACCGCCTGAACAGCTTCTTTCGCATTTTTTGCAGGTTTTGAAATATCAACACCATAAGATGCAGCCATTTCTTTCATTTTAGAAAGGGCACGGATCTGCTCAGAAATTTCTTCACGCAGACGAATGCGGTCTTCTGTCATAGGTCCATCTTCAAAGTCTAGATCTTTTTGTTTTTCTTCGATCAAGTGGTCGATTCCATAAAGAGCAACACGACGGTAGTCTCCAATAATACGTCCACGTCCATAAGCATCAGGAAGTCCTGTTAGAAGTCCAGCAGTTCTTGCAAGACGGGTACGTTTTGGATAGGCATCAAAAACCCCTTCATTGTGTGTTTTTCTGTATTCATTAAAATGGCGGTCAATCTCTTCATTTAGTTTATAACCATATTGTTCCAGTGACTGGTGCGCCATACGTTTACCGCCATATAGATTGACAATACGTTTTAGGGGTGCATCTGTCTGAAGTCCAACGATCACCTCATTTTCTTTATCAATATATCCAGGTGCGAAGTTCGTGATACCAGAAATGATATCTGTCTCAACATCTAAAACGCCTCCTTTTTTCAATTCTTCAGCAAGCAGTTCTTCACATTTATTCCAGACTTTTTTTGTTTTCTGAGATACATCAGCTAAGAAAGAGTCATCTCCTTCATAGAGAGTGTAGTTTTTCTGTATAAAATTTCTTACATTGATTTCTTTTGTCCAGACACCATCGTTGAATCCATTCCATTCGTTTAACATGATTTTTCCTCCGTAAAATAAACATGATCAAAATAGGTTTGTTGTAACATCTCTGTTTTCTTTTTATCCATGGCAGGTACACCTTCTAAAGAATAAGGAATATTCATAACTTTATATTTGTTGGTACCAAGTAAATGATAGGGAAGCAGCTCAACTTTCTCTACATTAGGAATCTTTTGAATACAAGCTTTTAACTGAGCCATATGATCTTCGCTGTCAGTAATTCCTGGAACAACGACATGGCGAATCCATATCTTAGTCTGATGTTTTTTTAAAGCATTCAAAAATTCTTCAAAACGATCCATTGATCTTCCTGTCATTTTCTCATAATCCGTTTTATAGATGTGTTTCAGATCAAGAAGAACAAGATCTGTATGGTTTAAAATCTCATCATAATCAGAAAGTCCATAACCTGCAGTGTCGATGCAAGTGTGAATGCCTTCATTCTTGCATAGTTTTAAAGTCTCTTTTAAAAAATCAGGTTGTAATAAAGGTTCTCCACCAGAAAAGGTAACACCACCATCTTCTTTAAAATAAGGTTTAAATCGTCGAATCTTTGCAACAAGTTCTTCCGGTGTGTATTCGGTTCCGCCAGATAATTCCCAAGTATCAGGGTTATGGCAGAAACGACATCTTAGAGCACATCCTTGTAAAAAGATAACGGTTCGTATCCCTGGTCCATCAACCAGACCCATCGATTCGATGGAATGGACATGACCAACTGTCATAGTATTCCTCCTTATGGATGATACGTACTTAGGACAAGTACGTAAAAAGTTAACAGGATCAATATCTGAACGATGAAGCGTTGTAAAAATAGAATAAAAAAAACGCCGCACGTCCAGACAGATTGCCCAGACGGTCGGCGATTAATGATCATACTTCCATGTGGTTAATTCCACGTGCTCCGTCAGTTATATGACCTTATGGCTATAAGATACTATAGAAAATGAGATTCGTCAACCCCTTAATTTTGTCGAAAAGCTTCACAAATTGTACAAAAAATGATACAATATAGTTATCAAAACAACTTAAAGGAGGATATGCCTATGAAGCTAGAGAAATTGCAGTTCGTTGTAGAAGATGGAGTTGGTATCATCACAATGAACTATATGAAGAATCTTAATGCAATTGATGATCAGATGGCAGACGAGTTGATGTACGTAGTAGATACTTGTGAGAATGACCCGAATGTAAAAGTTGTTGTTTTAAAAGGAATGCCAAAGGCATTTTCAGCAGGAGGAGACATTGGATACTTCTATAACCTGATCCAACAAGGTGGAGAAGTGAATATGGATTCTCTGATCAGTAAAGTTGGCAATGTAACCGATGGTCTGAAGCGTATGAGTAAGCTTGTGATCTCAAGTGTAAGTGGAGCGGCAGCAGGTGCAGGAGTAAGTCTTGCATTTTCAGGGGACTTTGTTGTATGCGCAGACAATGCGAAGTTTATTATGGCATTTGTGAATCTTGGACTAGTTCCAGATACCGGTGGAACGTACCTGTTTGTTAAGAGTCTTGGAATTCAGAAGGCAATGGAACTGTGTGTTACAGGAAGACCAATGAAAGCCCAGGAAGCAAAAGATGCCGGAATGGTATATGATGTAGTTCCAGCGGAGGAATTAGATGATACCGTTATGAAACTTGCTAAGAAATTTGCTAGTGGACCATTACTTTCTTATAAGAATATCAAGAAACAGATTTATCAGGCAGGGCTTGCTGATTATAAGAAATACCTGGATGAATGTGAGATTCCGACACAGCGTGAATGTGCGGCATCTTCTGATTTTATAGAAGGAGTCAAAGCTTTTATGGAGAAGAGAAAGGCTGAATTCAAAGGAGAATAAAGCCAGGATCAAACCATGAACATAGAAGGGAGGTCACGCCTTTGAAGTCAAAAGTTGTAACAAGAGAGGAAGCGCTCTCAAGAATTCATGATGGACAGACGATCATGTTTGGAGACTGGCATGGAGAATTTGCAGCAGATGAGATCATTGATGGAATGTTAGAAAAAGGAATCAAAGACATTGATGCGATTGCTGTATCTGCTGGAATGGCGGATCAAGGAGTCGGAAAGCTGATCAAAGATCACAGAGTTAAGAGTTTGATCACAACACATATTGGGTTGAACCCGATTGCCAAGGATCAGATGTTTGCAGGAGAACTTGCGATAGAATTTAGTCCGCAAGGAACCTTTGCAGAAAGAATCCGTTGTGGTGGAGCAGGCTTAGGTGGCTGTCTGACACCAACAGGACTTGGTACAGAAGTAGAAGAAGGTAAACAAAAACTAACGATCGATGGCAAAGAATATCTTCTGGAATTACCATTGCGTGCAGATGTTGCTTTGATCAAAGCAACGAAAGCAGATACTGCAGGTAATATTTCATTCCGAATGAATTCCAGAGCAACAAACAGTACGATGGCTATGGCTGCTGATACGGTGATTGTTGAAGTCGAAGAGATCGTGGAAGTGGGTGAACTAGGACCAGAAGAGATCGATGTTCCAGCACCTGTGATCGATATGATCTATGAAAGAACCGGTGAGAAACGACCAATGTGCCCAATGTGGCAGCGAGCCAAAGCAAAAGCGGAAGGAGGTCAGTGATATGGCAGGATTGACAGGAAGAAAGCTGATCGCATCACGATGTGCAAAGTTTTTTAAAGATGGAGATTTTGTAAATCTTGGTATCGGAGTTCCGCTGATGTGTGTAAATTATCTCCCAGAAGGTGTGGATCTGTGGCTGGAAGCAGAGATCGGAACCGTCGGAAGTGGACCAACCCCAAGCTGGGATAAAGTAGATATTGATGTTATTGATGCCGGCGGACAGCCTGCATCTGTGATCAAAGGTGGAAGCGTGTATGATCATGAGATGTCTTTTGCATTTATACGTGGCGGACATATTGATGCAGCAGTTCTTGGTACACTTCAGGTAGACCAAGAAGGCAATATCGCTAACTGGACGATTCCAGGGAAGATGGTGCCAGGAATGGGTGGTGCCATGGATCTGTGTGCCGGAGTGAAGAAGATCATCGTAGCAACAGACCATTGTGAAAAGAGTGGAAAGTCTAAGATATTAAAGAAATGTACACTTCCTTTGACGGGAGTTCATTGTGTAACAGATATCGTAACAGAACGCTGCTATTTTGAAGTTACAAAAGATGGTCTCGTGTTAAGGGAACTTGCAGAAGGATATAGTGTAGAAGATATCCTTGCATGCACAGAAGCTGATGTGATCGTACCGGATGAAATTGGTGTTATGAGCTGATAATAGACGCAGGAAAGCATATAGAAAAACAGCACTGTACAGGAATAAAATTCCCAATGCAGTGCTGTTTTTATTAGTTTATTTAATCTTCTTTTGGCAATGCAATATTTAAAATAATTGCAACAAGTGCCGCAGGTACAATACCAGATCCTCCGAAGATCAACTGAATTCCTTCAGGTAGTCCAGAAAGAACTGTGCTGTTTGCACCGATTCCATATCCAAGTCCGAGAGCTACAGATACGACAGTAATATTTCTCATTGTTAGTGGTTCTTTTGTGATCAGCTGAATACCACTAATCACGATAGAAGAGAACATCATAACAGCTGCTCCACCTAATACGCTCTGTGGCATGATAGAGATCAATGCAGCAAGTTTTGGAAATAATCCACACAGGATTAAGAAGATTGCTCCTGTTGCAAGTGCAAAACGGTTTACGATCTTTGTCATAGTAACAAGACCAACATTCTGGCTGAATGATGTATTTGGTAAAACACCAAAGAATGCTGCGATCGTAGATCCGATACCATCACAGACAACACCACCAGAAAGCTCAGAATCTGTAGCTTCACGATCCATACCACCTTCGATAACTCCGGAAATATCCCCGACTGTTTCTACAGCAGTTACGATAAACATGATAAGTACAGGGACGATCGCTCTTGCATCAAAAATGATTTTTACAGGCATAAATTTTGGAATGGCAAACCATCCAGCCTGAGCAACTTTATCCCAGTTTAACACCCATGCTTTTGTATACTCTACACCATCTGCATTGACAGCAGTTGTAGGAAGTACAACACCCATGATTCCTGCGATAATGTATCCTGCGATAATTCCGATCAGTACAGAAGAAGCACTTGTGATACCTTTCGTTCCATGTTTTAATGCAATGATGATCACAAGAACAATTGTTCCAAGTAACAAGTTCTCGATTGAACCGAAATCATTAGCAGAATTTCCTCCACCAAAAGAATTCACACCAACACCGATCAGTGATAATCCGATGGAAAGTACAACCGTACCAGTTACGACAGCTGGGAAAAATCTTCGAAGTGGTTTTAACATAAATCCTAATACAGATTCAAATAACCCACCGATAATGGAAGCACCCATGATCGCACCATATCCAAGGATTCCACCACCCATAACAGATGCAACACTGCTGCAGACACCGATAAATCCTGAACTCGTTCCCATGATGATTGGAACTTTTCCACCGATCGGTCCGATCGCGTACAACTGGATCAGTGTAACAATTCCGGCAATTAACATTGCATTTTGTAAAAGCGCAATCTGAACGTCTGCAAATTCGGTTCCAGAAGCAATACCACAAGCCCCTGTAATGATAAGGACTGGAGTAAGGTTACCTACGAACATAGCGAATACATGCTGCAGACCAAGGAGAATCGCTTTTTGCAGCGGAAGTTTTCCGTAAAAGTCGTATTCCGCACCTTTGTTTTTCTCTTGATTCATTTTTCTTTCGTCTCCTTTTTTTAATGCATGATGAGCAGTTTTATACTGCTATTTTTCACAGCATATTATTATAAAGGATTTGCATGAAAATGTATAGTTCTTTTTTTTAAGCATGTTTTTTTACATTGCAACCACACCATTTTCATGATAAAATTTACCCGAAAAACTTTCCAAAAGGAGTCAATGTACAGTGATAAGTTTAGGATTAGATTCTGGTTCGTCTATGACAAAAGCCGTTTTGTTAGAAGATACGAAGATAATAGATACAAAGATGATCCCAACATCGATCAGTCCAAGGAAATCTCTAGAAGCTCTTTACAGAGAGATAAAAAAACAACATAAAGAAATAGATGTTATTGTAACAACTGGATATGGAAGGAATCTGTTAGATCAGGCAGATTTCAAGATCACGGAGATTACTTGCCATGCAGCTGGAGCATTTTTTATGAATCCAGATTGTGACACGATCATAGATATCGGTGGGCAGGATAGCAAAGTGATCACCATTGACGATCTTGGATGTGTCACAGATTTTTTAATGAATGATAAATGTGCTGCTGGAACTGGACGTTTCCTTGAGATGACGATGAAACGAGTCGAAAGTGAGATTGGAAGAATCGACACTTTTGTAAAAGATGCCAAACCTGCGAAGATCAACAGTATGTGTGCTGTATTTGCAGAAAGTGAAATCGTTGGATTATTGGCACAGGATATTGCACCTGGTGATATTGTTCTTGGTTGTGTAGAATCTATTTGTCAGCGAACCGCTGCATTTGCACAGAAATTGGCGCCAACGAATCCAAAAGTATTTTTCTCTGGTGGACTAGCACAATTTGATGTGATCAAACAATCATTAGCCAATCATTTAGGAGTAAAAGAAGTAGCAACGGATTCATTATGTCAATACACAGGAGCAATTGGAGCTGCCGTTTTGGGCATCCGCAAAATAAAACGATAATTTTTACTTACAGGAGGATTCAAACAGTGGTTGAATTAAAGAAAGAGTTACCAGAGATTTTTGAGGAATTTGCAGAGCAGAGAAAGAATTCTTTTCTCGCGATCAAGGAGGTTAAAGAAAAAGAGATACCTGTTGTCGGTGTATTTTGTACTTATCTTCCAAGAGAGATTCCAAATGCCATGGGTGCAGCAGTTGTCGGATTATGTTCCGTATCAGATGAAACAATCCCAGATGCAGAAAAAGATCTTCCAAGAAACCTATGTCCATTGATCAAATCAAGTTATGGATTTGCCAAAACAGATAAATGTCCTTTCTTCTATTTTTCAGATTTGGTTGTAGGGGAAACAACATGCGATGGAAAGAAAAAAATGTACGAAATGCTTGCTGATTTTAAACCAGTTCATGTCGTAGAACTTCCAAACTGTCAGACAGAAGATGGAATCCAGTTATATAAGAAAGAATTACTTCGTTTCAAGAAAGTTCTAGAAGATAAATTTGAGACAACGATCACAGATGAGGCAGTTCTTCATCAGATCAAGTTAAGAAATGGAATCAATAAAGCATTAAGACGTCTTCAATATGTAATGGCAAATGATCCTGCACCAGTCAATGGATTAGATGTGATCAATACTGTATATGGAAGTGGTTTTGACATTAAAACAGAAGGTCTTGAAGACAGAATCAATGCAGTAACAGATAAAATTGAAAAAGAATATACAGAAGGAAAAAATATAGGAAAAAAACCAAGGATCCTTGTAACCGGATCTCCATCTGGCGGTGCGGCCTTGAAAGTCATTCGTGCAATTGAGGATAATGGCGGAGTTGTCGTATGTTTTGAAAACTGTACTGGAATGAAACCGTTAGCAATGGTAGATGAAGAGAATCCAGATGTATATGATGCACTCGCAAGAAAATATTTAAACATTGGATGTTCTTGTATGTCTCCAAATAAGAATCGTCTGGATCTTTTGGATGAGCTGATCGATGATTTTCAGGTAGATGGTGTCGTAGATCTTGTTCTTCAGGCGTGTCATACATATAATGTGGAAACCGCACTTGTCAAGAAATTAGTGAAAGACAAAAAAGGAATCCCTTACACAGTGGTTGAAACAGATTATTCACAGGCAGATATTGAACAGATCAATACGAGAATGGCCGCTTTTATTGAGATGCTGTAAGTACAAAATTTGGTAATTACTGTCCAAAACGTATTACATCTATTATGGAGGTGTTTAACTGTTAAAATAATCTTATAATAAATTATAAATATTATATGGAGAATTTGTTTATGAGTAAATATTATTCTATCAATAAATTTTCAAAAATATTAGGTGT
>URRQ01000019.1 GCA_900550235.1 uncultured Lachnospiraceae bacterium | reverse complement strand
GAGCACTTGACTTTTAATCAAGTTGTCCGGGGTTCGAATCCCCGATGCTTCACTTATGAACAAGCGTAAGCTTGTTCATATTTTTCTAAATAAAATATGCGGATGTGGCGGAACTGGCAGACGCGCTAGACTTAGGATCTAGTGGGAGACCGTGCAGGTTCGATTCCTGTCATCCGCAGCTAAAAAAACTCGGTTTTACCGAGTTTTTTTATTGTTTAAGATAAATTCATTAGGAATCGTATTGCAAAGAACTGCAATCAGTGCAAGAATGTGATTTTAATCTTGGAAAAGGAACAGCTTATATACAGGGATTTCTAATACTTCTGCGATTTCGAATAGCTTGTCTAGCGAAACAGAGGTGAGAACATTAGGCGCTTCAATGTTGCTCATGTGAGTTCGGCTGATATTGACGGCTTCTGCGAGTTGAAGCTGTGTTAATCCGTTTAATTTTCTGTAATATGCAATATTTAGTCCAAGTCGGATATATTTTTCTGAATGTCTATCGTTTTTGTTCATGCCAACACCTCTTTCCTTAAATTCTACCCAGTATTATGGTTTGCATAAACAGTCTACAAATATACATTTGCAAACTATTAGATTGCATTAACGTTTTCTAGCTGTTATAATGTATCCAAGAAGTTGAAATGAAGGATGAATTTGCAGATGATTGTTATAAATGAAAAAGATTTAGGGAAAGCGATTAAGGAGAAAAAGAAAATAATCGAAATAAGAGGCGTACTGAAAAATAGAGTTTATAGTATTAAATCTGTGGAAAAATCAATTTAGAACGAATGTGCGACGCAAATCAGTATGGCAGTTTTATTTTTACAGGAGATGACAAATGCTGATGGAATTACAACGCCTGTTAGCGTTTTGACCGGTACACCTATTTTAGAGAAGATTGCTTCGATTTTAGGTATTTCAAATGCATTTTCGTCTATTATGATCGCGATGGCCGGAGGAGGCGTTGGAATTTTAAATCAATTACGAAGTTATCAAATCGATCAGATGACAGAAGAAAAAATTGTTTTGCGTAGATGAAAATAGAAGTATGGAAAAATACACCGACAAGATTACGGTGTATTTTTTGTTAGAAATTTTCTTGCGTACACTACCGATTAGTGGCATAATATAATAAAAATACAACTATATGGTTGAGAAATGTTATTTATAACAAAGAAAAGTTTAAGTTAAAGGTAAGTAGAAAATGAAAATAAAATTGAGTGAAGAAAAGATGGAAAAAGCGCTTCATATGTTGTTAAAAGACGACAAAGAATTTAAAGAAGAATTTGTAAAGGATATGACAGAAGAAGAGTATCAGGAATTTATTGAAGAATGTCCGGAATTTTTAGAAGATATGTAAAAGGAGGATGCTTATGATTGGTACATTTTGGTTAGCTCTTATTATTATATTTATAGTGATTGAGATTGCGACGGTAGCGCTGACATCTATTTGGCTTGCAGGAGGGGCGCTTGTAGCGTTTATATTAAATTTTATAGGAGTAGATCTTTCGTGGCAGATTGTAGCGTTTTTTGTTGTATCGGTCATCTTAATGGTGTTTACAAGACCATTTGCGAAGAAATACATTAATAAAGACCGTACAAAGACAAATTATGAAGAAGTGATTGGAAAAACGGTGAAAGTGACAGAAAAGATTGATGATTTGAATGAGACAGGAACTGCCGTTTATAATGGACAGGAATGGACAGCAAGGGCAAAAAATCCTACAGATATATTTGAGGCAGGAAGTTTTGTAAAAGTTGTCGATGTGATGGGAGTAAAACTTATTGTGGAACGAGAATAGCAGAAAAGGTTCGGATGCGTAATCCGAACCTTTTTTTGCGACCTAGAGAAATTCTATGTCAAAAATATGTATAAATCCATTATTTTGCTTCCAGAACTCGATTGGATGTTTCTGCTGTAGTTGGAACAACTGCATTTACAGAAGCATTATCGATTTCGATAGAATATGTTTTGTGGATTAAGCAGTTTACAGGGTCTTCTGTAGCTACTACAATTGCAAGACTGTGGCCGGGCTGCACTGTATATCTTGTTGCGTTGAGATATACATGATAGTCATGATATTCACCTTTTACAAGCTGAATACTGTTTGCAGCAGTTTCCGGCTCATATCCTGCCTCTGGGTTACAAAGGTCAGCAAAAGCACGTGTGATGACACGATATTTTTTATGGACCGTTGAGAATTCGGCCAGATTAAAGGCAGGAAGATCTCCACCATTTACAACTCCGCCTTCTTTTACTGTTACAACAGGAACTACATTTCTTTCAGGATCTACAGTTTGGATACTGTCGAATTCTTCATCGCATACATCACAAAGAAGAACTGCGATTTCCACATCGTCCATTTTGCCGGATATTTTAGAATCACCGAGTTTCATAGTAAGTGTATCGACGTCGTTTCTATTTTCCGGATGGAAATCGTTCTCTGGATCTCCGTCTTTTAATGCTGCTTTCAAGTTTAAGCAAACAGTTCCCTGGATAGTAACTTCTTCCTCGAATGGAGCAGTTACATAACGTTGTGCCATATTTGTAGACTGTAAGGCCATAACATCATCAAAGTTTTCAGCGCTTACGCCTGCAGCTTCCCAATCTGTGTTGATGACGGTTGTTCCGTTTTCTTTACTTTCAAGTTTCATTGAGAATGCAGTTTCCCAAGAATCTGCAGTTTCCCATTTATTCTGATCGTAGTTAGTCTGGACAAGAACCTCAGGCATTGACTCAGCAGTATTCTCAACACCGTATAAATAATGAGAAATCCATTCATTAACGATATCATCATAGAACTTACCATCGACTAAGATACCATAGTTTTTGTTTGGCATAGTCGGTGTAATGTGTGGGCCTTGGTGTACGATTGTTTTTACAGTTTGTCCTGATTGTTTGTACGCTTTGTACATCATCTCGAATTGTTTTGTAGAAACGTTCTCATCATTTAATCCCTGGACGATTAAAGCTGTACATTTGATCTTGTCTGCATGCAAACGGTAATTACCCATTCCCCAGAATTCCTCATCATAGTCGAAACCGCATTTTAATTGCTGGAGACTTAATTCATGGTGGAATGCAGCGATGTCATCCAACTCTTTTTCCGACAAGCTTGCATCATTGTAACGGCTTGAGCAGTAGTAAGCAAGGAAACTGTTCAACATTTCTTTTGGCCAGTAACGCTGTGCTCCCTGCATATTCTGTTGGCTGTACCAGTCAGAGATACCTGCAACAGGAACGATAGTTTTTAATCCTTCAACACCGGTTGTAGCTACAGCGAAAGGCATGGTTCCGGCATAGGATCTGCCAGTCATGGCAACATTGCCGTTTGACCAGTCTGCTTTTGTTTCAATAGTACCTTCACGATCTGCATAGGCTACTCGATCACCGTGTAACCATTCAACTACAGATTTGAAAGCATCTCGCTCATAGTCAGAGCCAACAAAGTTGAAACCGTCAGAACCAAGCGCTCCAAAGCCGGCGCTTACAATGACTGCGAATCCGCGTACAAGGTAGTAGTTAAAGTTTTCAAGATTTTCGTATACCATGCTACCATTGCTTCCTTTATCCGGATAATACCAGTCTGCAGGATCTGCTTTTAATGCAAGTTCCATAGCGCTGATGGAACCTGTAGGAACACGTGGAGCTACTTCTTTATTAAGATCTGCAAAATCAAATTTGCGGTATTCTTTTTCAGCAACTTCTTTCATGTGATCATAGCCGTCTTCCTGAACACCTGCACAATATGGACGAGCTTCAAATAAGGAAGCTGCTTTATAGTTTCCTTCAACGGCGCTTCTAGGAACTTGGATCAAAGTTTTGATCAAATCTCTTTTTCCGTCTCCATCCATATCATAGTCAGATTCCACATACACACAGTATCTTACGATGTCAGACGTGCTTGGATCATAGTTTTCTCCGGTTTTTCCGTCTGTAAATGGGAAAACCGGTTGTGCCAGTCCGTTTTCAAAAACAGGCACTTTGCTGTACTGATTGTCTTTCATGATTGACCTCCTGATTTGTAAAATCACATTTGATATTATATGCGATTTTATAATTTGTCTCTATCGAATAGTATAGATGGTATTGGTAAGAGAGTCAATGTTTGAAGACGGGAATTGTTGCCTATTATCACAAAAATAAATGTACAACTGAGGGAAATCGTGCTATACTCCTTATAAAAGTGTTTTTACCAAAAAGGAGGATGACTATGTACGCAGAATTTACTGAAAATTTAGTAACAGGAAATGAAATGATTGATTCTCAGCACAAAGAGTTGATTGAGAAAATTAACGGACTTATGAAAAGCTGTGAGACACATGCTGAGCTTGCAGTAGCAGTAAAAACTTTAAATTATCTTGCGGATTATACAGAATTCCATTTCTCAGCAGAAGAGAAATTGCAGGAAGAGATTGAGTATCCGGGTATTGTAGAGCATAAAAAACAACATGCAGAGTTCAAACAGGCAATCGAAGAACTTCATGAGATGTTGGAGGAACAGGAAGGTCCTACACCTGCATTTGCAGAGCAGGTGAATAAGAGAGTGACAGAGTGGCTCTACAAACACATTCAGGGATTTGACCGTTCTGTGGCTGAATACAAGAATATGCGCAACAACAGTGAATTGATCTAGTGCGCGACGGATATTATAGCAATAAAAAGATGGAATGCAAAGACGCAAGGAGTTTTCCTTGCGTCTTTTATGCATAGGGAATTCTTTGGAATCCGCTGTCATGAGGAGGAATATGGGTATGTCGCAAATATCTGTAAATGATTTGACATTTTATTATGATGGCAGTTATGATTCAATTTTTGAAAAAGTTTCGTTTCAGATAGATACGGACTGGAAACTTGGATTGATTGGAAGAAATGGAAGAGGGAAGACAACGTTTCTTAATCTTCTGTTGGGAAAATATGAGTATAAAGGGAGCATTACAAGTTCTGTTTCGTTTGATTATTTTCCTTTTGAGGTAGAAGAGAAAAAGAAATTGACAATCGATATTGTGGAAGATGTGGATCCGACGTATGAATTATGGAAAATATGCAGAGAGTTTAATCTTCTTCAAGTGGATTGTGAAGTGCTGTATCGATCATTTGAGACGTTGAGTAACGGGGAACAGACAAAAGTTATGCTTGCAATATTATTTTCAAAAGAAAATTCTTTTTTATTGATCGATGAACCGACCAATCATTTGGATATGGAAGCGAGGGAAGTGCTCGCGGCTTATTTGAAAAAGAAGAGAGGATTTATTTTGGTTTCTCATGATCGATATTTTTTAGATCAATGTATTGATCATGTATTGTCGATCAATAAAACGAATATCGATGTAGTGCAAGGAAACTTTTTATCCTGGTGGGAGAATAAAAGACGACAGGATGAGTATGAAATGGCAGAAAATGATCGATTAAAGGGTGAAATTAAGCGGTTAAGTCAGGCAGCGAAGCAGAAAGAGAGTTGGAGCAATGCTGTGGAGAAGACAAAGTATCAATCGGGGAAAAGAGGGGGAGATATCAATCCCGGATTCTCGGATCGTGGTTATGTTGGACATAAGGCCGCAAAAATGATGAAAAGGGCAAAAGTAATCGAAGGACGGGCACAGAACGCAGTATTAGAGAAGAAAAAGCTTTTGAAGAATATTGAGGAAGCAGAGAAGTTGAAATTATTTCCGCTTCGTTATCATAAGGATACGGTTTTAAGAGTGGAAGATCTACAAATTGCATATGAGGAAAGAAAAATATTCAATCCTGTTTCTTTTGAAGTGAGAAATGGGGAGAGAGTTGTTCTGGAAGGACGGAATGGCTGTGGAAAATCCAGTATTCTAAAGGAGGTTCTTGGGGATAAGATTTCTTACACCGGGAAAATAGAATTAGCAAGCGGATTGAAGATTTCATATGTATCTCAGGATACAACACACTTAAAAGGGACATTAACAGAATACGCCAAAGAACACGATTTAGATGAGAGTCTTTTTAAAGCGCTTCTTCGGAAACTGGATTTTTCTAGAGTGCAGTTTGACAAGCGAATTGAAGAATTCAGTGGAGGTCAGAAAAAGAAAGTGCTGATTGCCGGAAGTTTGTGTGAACGGGCGCATCTATATCTGTGGGACGAACCATTGAATTTTATTGATATTTTTTCAAGAGTGCAGATAGAAGATTTGATTGCGGAGTTTGAACCAACGATGATTCTTGTAGAACATGATAAGAGATTTGTAGAAAAAATTGCAACAAAAAGGATTGACATTGACGCAACGTAAAGGTGTAAGGTTAGATGTGTCAGGAGGGAAATAAGATGGAGTATACAATTCAAAAGCTGGCGCATCTTGCCGGAATCAGTACAAGAACGCTTCGATATTATGATCAGATCGGACTTCTTTCTCCTGCCAGGACGAATGAAGCCGGTTATCGAATCTATGGGGCGAAAGAAGTAGACGTACTACAGCAGATTTTATTTTATAAAGAAATGGGTTTAGAGCTTGCGCGGATTAAAGAAGCAATTCAAGATGCAGAGTTTGATAGCCTTGCGGCGCTTCACAGCCATTTGGAAAAACTGATAGAAAAAAGACGGCAGATTGACCTTCTGATTGAAAATGTAAAGAAGACGATTGGAAAGGAAGAAGGAAAGAACAAAATGAGCGATCGGGAAAAGTTTGAAGGATTTAAGAAAGAACTTGTGGAGAAGAACGAACAGAAGTATGGAAAAGAAGTTCGCGAAAAATACGGAGATGAGGTTGTGGATCAGAGCAATGCAAAAATGATGGGACTTACAGAAGAGCAGTATACGCATATGCAGGAACTAGGTGAAAAAATCAATCTGCTTTTGGAAGAAGCTGTGAAAAATCATGAGTATGTGGAAGACGAGATTGGAGAACAGGTAGCATTACTTCACAAAGAATGGCTTAGTTATACTTGGCCGACATATTCCACACAGGCGCACAGAGGGCTTGTACAGATGTATGTATTGGATGAACGCTTCAAAGCATATTATGACAAGAACGTGGAAGGGTGTGCAGAGTTTCTGAAACAGGCGGTAGAATACCATATGGTGTAGAAGGCATAAGGAGGTGTGATATGAAGCTGTATTTTAAGCAACGATTTTTTTCATGGTTTGATAGTTATGATATTTATGATGAGACAGGAAGTCCGATTTATAACGTTAAGGGGCAGTTGGCATGGGGACACTGCTTAAAAATCTTCGGAGCTAACGGAGAAGAGGTAGGGACGGTGAAAGAAAAATTGATTACTCTTCTTCCACAGTTTGAGTTATATGTTGGTAATTCGTATGTCGGATGTATTACGAAAGAGCTTACATTCTTCAAACCAAAGTTTCGTATCGATTGTAATGGATGGCAGATAGACGGAAATTGGATGGAATGGGATTACACGATTCAGAATAGTAGTGGAATGCCGGTTGCAGTTGTGACAAAAGAAGTGTTTAATTGGACGGATACTTATGTGATCGATGTAGTGAATGCGGAGGATGCACTCGGAGTTTTGATGGTAGTTCTTGCGATAGATGCAGAAAAATGTTCGCGGAGTAATTAAAAATAGAGAATTTGCAAAAAGGCTGCCTCACAAATATGAGACAGCCTTGATTCATTAATTCTCAATTGCCTTCAATGCTTTTCTAAATTGGAAGGAGAACAAAATTGCAGTAAAGGTAACGGCCAATGTGTCTGCAATCGGTTCTGCCATATAGACTGCCATTGTCTGGTTGGAGGACAAAATGTGCGGCATGATATAGATAAGTGGAATGAGAAGTACGAATTTTCTCATGACAGCTACCGTAATAGATGCCGCTGCTTTTCCAAGGGAGGTAAATGTCATCTGGCAAGCCATTTGAATACCAAAGATCACAAGGACAGCAAAGTAAATGCGAAGCGCAGAGCACGTGTAATCCAAAAGCGCTGCATCTGTTGTAAACATGCTTGCAAATGCTCTTGGGAAGATTAACACGGTGAGCCAAAGAATGGCTGCGTAGGCAAGGTCTACTTTTAGAAGTAGTTTAAAAGCAGATTTGACGCGGGACACATTTTTGGCTCCATAGTTGTAGCTGATAATTGGCTGCGCGCCTTGTCCCAAGCCTTGAAGCGGCAGCATGGCAAATTGCATCACACTTGTTAAAATGGTCATAGCTCCGACGGCAATATCTCCGCCATATTTTAAAAGTGAGGAGTTAAAGCATACGGAGATCACACTTTCACTGGATTGCATGATAAAAGTGGCAAGTCCAAGAGCCAAGGTCGGTAAGAATACAGCCGGTTTTAAACGCATATATTTTCTTTGGATTCTAAGAGTTGTCTTTTTTCCGAAAAGGAAGGAAAGAACCCAAATACAGGAACAAGTCTGTGAGAGGATTGTAGCGAGAGCAGCGCCACGTACACCCAAGTGGAATCCGAAGATAAAAATCGGATCTAAAATAATGTTGATGACAGCTCCGACCAGGACAGAACACATTCCGGTTTTCGCAAAGCCTTGCGCGGTAATGAAGGAATTCATTCCTAGAGTCAGCTGTACAAAAATAGTTCCGATCGCGTAAATGTTCATATAGCTTACGGCATACTCGATGGTGTTTTCACTGGCTCCAAAAGCCATCAGGAAGGCACGGTTGCCGAAAAGCAGAATAACAGTTAAGATGAGGGAGACGATAATCTGCATGGCAAAACAGTTGCCGAGAATGTTTTCAGCAGAGTCTTTGTCTCCTTTTCCCATGCAAATGGATGCTCTTGGAGCTCCGCCTGTGCTGACAAGCGCTGCAAACGCGGTAACGATCATGATAAGCGGCATACATACGCCAACACCGGTAAGGGCAAGAGAACCGACATTGGGAATATGACCGATGTAGATGCGGTCTACAATGTTATAAAGCATATTGATGAGTTGAGCGGCAACGGTTGGGAGAGCTAGTTTTAATAATAATTTTCCAACCGGTTCTGTACCTAAAAAATCTTTTTCATTCTTCATGTTTTGAGACTTCCTTTCTGTGATGTAATGCATTTTGAATCATTCGATCGTTTAGGGTTTTAAAAAGTGTAATTTCTTCTTGCGAAAATCCGTCAAATAATATATTACGGAAGTGAATCTTGGCTTCTTCGATTTCCAGGACAAGAGGATGCGCCTCTTTTAAAAGTGAGAGGTGAATGATACGGCGGTCCGTAGTATCAGGAGTTCGCGCAAGATATTTTTTTTGAATCAGAGATTCCACTCCTTGAGAGACGTTTCCTTTTGGAAGCATCCGAAGGGTAGAAATATCTTTTGCCGTATCTTTTCCTGGATTGTTGTGCAGGAAACTGATGATTGTTACCTCTACTTGTGTAAGACGATATTTTTTTCGAATTTCGTCAAGAAAAGAATCATAAAGCTTGATCATTTGACGCATGTTTAGAAGAACATTTTTTCCAAAATACATAGAGTACCTTCTTTCATTTATTAATAGTTCTAAAAAGAACTGTTTAATATAAAACTTATTATATAGAGGCATAAGAGGAATGTCAATGTAAAGAAGCTGTGAAAATTTTGTAAAATAAAATACTTCTATATTCAAAGCATTTTGCCTATGCTATAATAACTGTATAACGACATTTGAAAAGGAGGTTTTGCGTTATGCCTGCGATTTATGCACATAATCAATTTGGAAATAAAGTGTTACAGAAAGTGGATATGGAGAGAAGAGTTGCAATTTTAAAATATTTGCGCCAGTTCCGGATCGGTTTGCAAGGACCGGATTATTTATTTTTCTACAAACCGCTTTCTAAGAATCCGATCAGCCAGATTGGATTCCAAATTCATGAAAGACCTGCGCGGGAATTCATGGAACATGCGAAAAAGGTGATCAAAAACTGCGGTATGGATTCCCCGGAATATGGATATATTATGGGATTTATCTGTCATTTTACGTTAGATAGTGAATGTCACCCATTTGTGGCGGAAGAGATCGAGAGAACGGGAATCTGTCATGTAGAATTGGAAAGTGAGTTTGAGAAATTCATGATGCGGAAAAACGGAGAGGAACCTCTTTCTTATCCGGTTGGGAAAACATTTCCGACAGATAAAGCTACGGCGGATTGTATCGTGAAGTTTTATGAAGGTGTTGAACCGAAAGAGGCATGGCATGCGTTGAAGTCTATGAAAAATTATAAATCCTTCCTTGTATCTCCGGGCAAAGTGAAATACACATTGTTGGATAAAGGAATGAAATTGACCGGACATTATGATGAGTTGCAAGGTCATCTGTTAAAACCTGTAGATAATCCAAAATGTCAGGAGACAAATGCAGGACTCTATGAACGCCTTGTAAATGCGGTTCCATTGTCGGAGCAGTTGATGAAGGAGTTCGACGCATATCTAGATGGAGCAGAGCTGAACGAGAGATTTAACCGGAATTTTGAATAACGGCGGGGGACAAAAAGGATGAATGAGAAAAAGCTAACGAAACTGGAAAAGTATTGGATACTTTATGATGTGGGGAATTCGGCGTTTACGCTGCTTGTGTCTACAATTCTTCCCATCTATTTTAACTCTTTGGCAGCAGGAGAAGGATTATCCGAAGTGGATTATCTTGCTTATTGGGGATATGCGGCATCGGTTGCAACATTGATCGTGGCGGCGATCGGACCGGTTTTTGGAACCATTGCGGATACGAAAGGATATAAAAAACCAATTTTTACGGTAAGCATGATGGTGGGAGTGATCGGCTGTGCTGCGCTTTCCGTACCGACATCATGGGTAGTATTTCTTGCAGTGTTTGTAATTGCAAAGGTAGGTTTCTCCTCCAGTTTGATCTTCTGTGACGCCATGCTTTCAGATGTGACGACACCGGATCGAATGGATATGGTATCTTCTCATGGGTATGCATGGGGATATATTGGAAGTTGTGTGCCGTTTGTGATCGGTTTGATTTTTGTGCTTGGCAACGAAGCAATTGGAATCAGCATGGGAACGGCAATGACGATTGCATTCGTTCTGAACGCCGGGTGGTGGTTCTTCGCCACATTACCGCTTTTGAAAAATTACGAGCAGAAAAACTATGTGGAAAAACAAAAGCATGTGATTCGTTCCAGCTTTGGAAGACTTGGAAAGACATTCAAAGAGATCAAACAGTATAAGAAAAATTTTGTATTCTTATTGGCATTTTTCTTCTATATTGACGGAGTGTATACGATCATTGAGATGGCGACAGCTTATGGAAGTTCTCTTGGTTTAGATTCTACAGGACTTCTTCTTGCGCTTCTCGTAACACAGATTGTAGCGTTCCCGTTTGCTTTGATTTTCGGAAAATTAGCGAAAAAATATGCGACAGCAAAATTGATCAAGGTTTGTATTGCGGCGTATACATGTATCGGACTTTTTGCGATTCAATTGGATAAGCAGTGGGAATTCTGGCTGCTGGCAGTTTGCGTTGGTATGTTCCAAGGAGCGATACAGGCGCTGTCCCGTTCTTATTTTGCAAAGATTATTCCGCCAGAGAAATCCGGAGAGTTCTTCGGAATTTTTGATATCTGTGGAAAAGGCGCTTCGTTCATGGGAACGGCGCTTATGGGGATGTTTGCGCAGATTACAGGCAGTCCAAATGGAGGAGTTGCTATTCTTGCAGTTATGTTTGTGATTGGATTTTTACTGTTTGGAAAGGCGGATAAGATAGAGAAGGAATCTTAAGAAACGGCTTAGACAGATTAAGAGGCAGGGCATGTAAATGTCCTGCCTTTGTTTTATAGTAATCGGTTTGTGTGTTATAGCTGTTGGAATACGTGTTCCAAAATATCCAATATTTCTTCCAAGCTGAAAGAAGCGGTGTTTAATGTCAGATCATAATTTTGAAATGCTTCCCATTTTTGGTCGGTGTGGTAATTGTAATAATAGCGACGATCTTTGTCTACTTTTTTCATAAGGTTGGCAGCAGCTTTTTCGTTCATGCCGTAGCGGTTCATGATCGTATGAATGCGAGAGTCTTCCGGTGCGTACAGATAGATGTGTTTACATTGTTCTCTATCTCTCAGCACATAGTCGGCACAGCGTCCAACAAAGATGCAGTCGCCTTCTTCTGCCAGTTCTCGAATAATCTTGGATTGTTGTTGGAACAAGACTTCATCAATATGTTCATATCGATATTGCTTATCAAGATTTTCTTCTACATCTACAAGATAGCGCCATTTGTTTTCTTTTTTCTCATCTACGATTTCTAATTGGGAATAAGGAATGCCGGTATGCTCTGCAGCAAAGGAAATGAGAGATTTATCGTAGCATTTAATTCCCAGTCGTTTTGCCAGTTCGTGTGCAATGAGATGTCCGTTGCTTCCAAATTGTCTTCCAATCGTAATTATACGTGTATTCATAAAATGCACCTCCTGATATTATCTGTCATCTGCCTATATTGTAACATATATTTGTGGGTAAATGCGGTTATTTTTTTAACAAAAATAACTTTTCCAAAGAAAAACCTTTCACCTTGAAAAAGAGAGGTCTCTGTAATATAATCAATCTATGTTAGCGATATCCCATAGGGAGCTGACGAAGCATTGAACGCAAATTGTTTGCACAGATTGGAGTATTATGAATTACGAAGAAGCAAGAGTATATTTAGATGGAGTGTCTAAATACGGAAGTGTACTTGGTCTTGAGAATATAAGACAGTTGTTGATGCGACTGGACAATCCGCAGGACGATTTGAAATTTATCCATATTGCCGGAACGAATGGAAAAGGTTCGCTTTTGGCATACATTTCTACGATTCTGAGAGAAGCAGGATATACGGTAGGCAGGTACATTTCTCCCACATTATTTTCCTACCGGGAACGAATTCAGGTAAACGAACAGTATATTGAGAAAGAGGCATTGGCGCGTCTCACAACGAGGATTGCGATGGCTGTGGAAGAGATGAACAGAGAAGGTATGCAGCCTACGATTTTTGAACTTGAGACGGCGATGTCGTTTTTGTATTTCAAAGAAAAGCAGTGTGATCTTGTCGTGTTGGAAGTTGGTTTTGGCGGGTTGGAAGATGCCACGAATATTGTAACGACAACGGTGATGGAAGTCATTACGAAAATCGGGATCGATCATGTTGCGATTCTTGGGAATACGATCGAGGAGATTGCGAGAAACAAGGCGGGCATTATCAAGCCGGATACGCTTGTAGTTTCTATGGAACAACGCCCGGAGGTGTTACAGATCCTGGAAGAAACGTGCGAAAAACAACATGCAGAACTGGTTGTTGCGAAAAAGGAACAGATTCAAGAGGTTCGATATGGACTTGAGACACAGGCGTTTACTTATCGAGGAAAACGGTATGAGATTTCTCTTGCAGGGGCGTATCAGATAGAGAATGCGTCGCTAGCAGTGGAAGCAATCCGGAATTTACGGACTTTAGGCTATTCAATTTCCGAAGAGGCGCTTTTGCAAGGGCTGAAAAATACTGTTTGGAAAGGACGCTTTACAGTGCTGCAGACAGAGCCGATGTTTTTGATAGATGGCGCGCACAATGCCGATGGAGCGAAAGCTTTACGGGAATCTTTACAGCAATATTTTCATGGGAAAAAGATTTTCTATATTATGGGAATGTTTCAAGATAAGGAAGTAGATAAGGTATTAGAGGATACAGCTCCTTTTGCAGAGTCGATTCTGACCATTGAGACACCGAATAATCCGCGAGCTATGTCAAAAGCAGCGTTGGCAGAGGCTGCCGGAAAGTATCATTCCAATGTGAAGCCGGCAGAGAGTATTCAGGCAGCAGTAAAAGAAAGTTTGGAACAGGCAGGAAAAGATGATGTGATCGTAGCATTTGGTTCGTTGTCATTTTTAAATGAAGTGGAAGTGCAGCTGAAAAGCTATGTAGGAAGGGCGTAGAGATATGATAGATCAGGAGAAGATTAGAGAAGGCGTGAAGCTGATATTGGAAGGAATCGGAGAAGATGTAACCCGAGAGGGTCTTGTTGAAACACCGGATCGGATTGCTCGTATGTATGAGGAACTTGCAGGTGGCTATGAGGAAGATGCAAAGGATCATCTGGAGAAGAGGTTCCATGTGTCAGATCATGCGATGGTTGTAGAGAAGGACATTACATTCTACTCTATGTGTGAACACCATATGCTGCCATTTTATGGGAAAGCACATATCGCCTATATTCCGAATGAGGAAGTAGTTGGCCTTAGTAAAATTGCCCGTACGGTGGAAGTGTTCGCAAAGCGTCTTCAATTGCAGGAACAGTTGACGGCGCAGATTGCAGATGCATTTATGGAGAATCTTCATCCACAGGGCGTGATGGTCATGATTGAGGCAGAGCATTTGTGTATGACGATGCGCGGAATTAAGAAACCGGGTTCGAAGACGGTGACGTTGACGACAAGAGGTGTGTTTGAAGGAAATGAAGCGCTTCAGAATAGATTCTATCAGATGGTGAGATAAGAGATGGAGAGAATAGATCAGATTATAAAACATGCTGTTTACCGGGAATCTCTTCGGAAGATTGGAGAGTTAGAAGAAAAACGCATTTTTTGCGGGCATGATTTTACACATTTCTTAGATGTGGCGAGAATTGCATATATCATGAGTCTGGAAGAAGAAGCTGCCATTCCAAAAGAACTGATTTATGCGGCCGCGTTATTGCATGATATTGGACGTCATGAGCAGTATTTATATGGAACACCGCATCATGAGGCGAGCGCGGTGATTGCCGGTCCGATTTTAGAAGAATGCGGTTTTTCTAAAGAAGAGAAGCAGATAATATTGGATGCGATTTTGGAACATCGGACGGCCAGGGAAAAAGGAAGCAGACTTTCGGCAATCCTTTGTCGTGCAGATAAGATATCCCGTCCTTGCTATAAGTGTGAGGCAGAGCGGGAATGTAATTGGAGTTTGGAAAAGAAAAATAGACATTTGCAATATTAAGAGAAAGGAATTTTCATGATGAGAATAGGGAACAGAACTTTTGATACAGACAGGCATACATATATTATGGGAATTTTGAATGTGACACCGGATTCTTTTTCGGACGGAGGGAGATGGAACAGCATCGATGCGGCGTTAAAGCATACGGAAGAAATGATTGCAGACGGAGCGCACTTGATCGATATCGGCGGTGAATCTACCCGTCCGGGTTATACGATGATCTCAGATGAAGAAGAGATTGACCGTGTTGTACCGATTATTGAGAAAGTCAAAGCGAATTTTGACATTCCGATTTCCTTGGATACTTATAAGAGTAAAGTTGCAAAGGCAGGAATTTTAGCCGGCGCAGATTTGATCAATGATATTTGGGGATTGAAATACGACAGAGACCTTGCAGATGTGATCGCGAAAAATAAAGTGGCGTGCTGCTTGATGCACAATCGAAAAGAACCGGATTATCAAGAATTTATTCCGGATATGTTAAGAGATTTAGAAGAGACGCTTGTTATCGCGGACAAGGCAGGAATTGCGAGAGAATGTATTATGTTGGATCCGGGAGTTGGATTTGGGAAGACGTATGAAAACAATCTGGAAGCGATCAATCGTTTAGATGCGTTGAAGAAATTCAATCTGCCGATTCTTCTTGGAACGTCAAGAAAGTCTGTCATTGCGTTGACATTGGATCTTCCAAAAGATCAACGTGTGGAAGGAACATTAGCAACTACGGTCATTGGAATGATGCGAGGAGCGGCGTTTGTGCGTGTACACGACGTGAAGGAAAATGCGCGTGTGATTCGAATGACGGAAGCAATTTTAGGAAGATAGGGAAAAGACGATGGATAAAATTAATATTAAGAATTTGGAAGTATTTGCCAATCATGGAGTATTTCCGGAGGAAAATAAATTGGGACAGAAATTCGTAGTTTCGGCAACTCTTTTTACAGAGACGAGAGAGGCTGGTCTTCGAGATGATCTGACAAAATCCATCCATTATGGAGAAGTTAGCCAATTTATTACAAAGTTTCTACAGGAACATACATATATGTTGATCGAAACTGTTGCAGAGCAGCTGGCGAAAGCGCTTCTCTTAGAGACTGGGAATTTAGAAGGTGTGCGTTTGGAGATTCAGAAACCTTGGGCGCCGGTAGGACTTCCACTAGAAACGGTATCGGTGGAGATTGAGCGTGGATGGCATACCGCATATCTCGCGCTTGGTTCCAGTATGGGAGATAAAAAGGCGTATTTGGATCAGGCAGTTGAGGCAATGAATGGTGTGGAAGGGTGTCGAGTAGAAAGAGTGTCGGATTGGATTTCGACGGAGCCGTATGGCGGAGTGTCGGAGAATACATTTTTAAATGGCGCCATGGTGGTAAGAACACTTTTGACACCGCAGGAGCTTTTGGAGAAGCTTCATGAAATTGAACGGGCAGCGGGAAGAGAACGTCTTGTCCATTGGGGAGACCGTACATTAGACATAGATATTCTGATGTATGATGATCTTGTGCTGGATACGGAGACTTTACAGATTCCGCATATAGAAATGCAGAAACGGGATTTTGTGCTTGTGCCGCTAGCAGAGATTGCACCATATAAACGGCATCCGATTTTAGGGAAAACGGTGTTGCAGTTAAAAGAAGAGTTGGAAAAATAAAAATAAAAGGGCATCGGTTCTGAAAAAGTTCCGATGCCCTTGCTTGATATGCAATCCTCACTAGAATGTCATAGTTTGTAATAGTTCTACAATCTCTGTGAACTTCATACTGTTCGAAGCTTTCACGAGAATGGTATCTCCTTTTTCGATGATCGTGTTCATCTGAGCCAGGAAGTCTTCTTTTGTTTCAAAATAACGCACAATCTGATGTTCATTGTAATCTTGAGATTCCTTTGCTTCACGAGCGCCTTCTGCCATATATTTTGCAAGAGGTCCGATGCAGCAGATCATATCAATGCCTTTTTCTGATGCATAGATACCGGCTTCGAAGTGAAGGGAGTTTTCGTTCTCTCCAAGCTCCTTCATATCACCTATGATCGCAACCTTTCTTCCTAGTGCATTGGCAAGGACGTCCAAAGATGCTTTCATGGACATTGGATTGGCATTGTAGCAATCGTCGATGACAAGAAGATGTTCTGTCTCGATCAAGTTATTTCGTCCTGCTACGGGAACGAGTTTTTCGATTCCTGCTTTGATTTCTTCCGGTGTAAGTCCAAGAGCGCATCCGGCAGCGGCTCCGGCCAATGCATTGTATACCATGTGGTTACCTGGAATATGGATTTGTGCGGTTACGGTATTGCCGTTTGCAAGATGTAAAGTACATCTTGTACCCTTCAATCCTAGAGATTCTATATCTGTTGCATAATAAGCGTTGGAGTCTTCAAGGCCGAAAAAGACAGGCTTTTGTCCGTCGACTTCTTCTACCGTACAAAGCTTATCGTCATCGCCGTTTAAGAGGATCATCGGATTCTCGTTCATAAAGTCGAACATCTCGGTTTTTGCCTTTAGTACACCGTCACGGTCTCCTAAGGCTTCCAAATGGCAGCAGCCGATATTGGTGATGATACCGATATCCGGACGGGCAATTTTGGCAAGGCAATGCATCTGCTCAAACCCATCAATTCCCATTTCCAAAATGGCAACTTCATGCTCTTCTCGAATATTGAAAATAGTGAGCGGAAGTCCGATCTCGTTATTGAAGTTGCCGGCTGTTTTTAATACAGAGTATTTTTGCCCCAATACAGAAGCAACCATTTCCTTTGTACTTGTCTTTCCGACACTTCCGGTAATTCCAACTACCTTGATATCCAGGCAACTACGGTAGTACATGGCAAGATCCTGCAGAGCCTGTACCGTAGAGTCTACAAGAATATAGGGATAGTCAGCATTCGGAAGTTCTTTTTCGGAAAGTGTGCAAAGAGCGCCGTTTTCCATAACCTGAGGAATAAAGTTGTGACCATCTACCCGTTCCCCTTTGATCGGGACGAAGAGAAATCCTTGTTCAATTTTGCGGCTGTCGATAGCGACGCCGGTGATTTCCAATTCTTTTTTAGAGTCTTCGCCATAGTATGTGCCTTGGCAGGCAGAAGCAATATTTTGTAAGGACATATGTTTCATAGGTCATATCCTCCTTAAATTTCTTTTAGGCTCATTTTATTGAGTAATTTTTGTTTCACATCATATAGTTTTTGTGATAAATCTACATATACTTTGTGCGGGTAGAAGAGACGCTTCGTTTCGTCCCAAAGCGTTTCCTTTTCCTGCTCACAGTATTTGGCAATCTCCATAACAGAAGGAGAGTGGTAGACGCATTCTCCGTTGATGAACACAGGAACGAGAAGCTCGCGCACATCGTATGTGCCGCCTTCCAGCAGAGTTTTCTTCCATGTATCAACCGGATCGAATAAGAGAAGATCTTCTTGCGGATCGATTACTTCATCTGCAAAGCTGATCAGGTCGGCTTTGATCTTGCCGGTTTCTTTTTCATAGATTCGGAAGATTGTTTTGTTTCCTGGATTTGTGATTTTTTCTGTGTTTTCGGACAATTTAATTTTAGGCGTGAAAGTTCCGTCTTTGTCGGCAATGGCAGCTAATTTGTATACTCCTCCGAAAGAAGGACAATCTTTGGACGTGATCAAGTGCGTGCCAACGCCCCATGCCGTAATCTGTGCTCCCTGCATTTTTAGGTCATGGATCAAGTATTCATCCAAATCGTTAGATGCAGAGATAAATGCATCTTCAAAGCCTGCGGCATCTAGCATTTTACGCGCTTTTTTGGATAAATATGCCAAGTCACCGCTGTCCAGACGAATTCCGTAATTTTTTAATTCCATGCCGGATTCCCGCATCTCTGTAAAGACACGAATGGCATTTGGAAGTCCGGATTTTAAGGTGTCATAAGTGTCTACGAGGAGACAGCAAGCGTTAGGATATAGCTCAGAATATTTTTTAAATGCCGTATATTCGTCAGGAAAGCTCATAATCCAGCTATGGGCATGAGTTCCGCTGATCGGCACGCCAAACTCTGCACCGGCAAGTACATTGGACGTTGCGGCACAACCACCGATCATAGCTGCTCTTGCGCCGTATAGACCGGCATCCGGACCTTGTGCTCGACGAAGTCCAAATTCCAAAACACGATCTCCGCCGGCTGCAAATACAACACGGGCAGTTTTGGTTGCGATCAAAGACTGGTGGTTGATAATGTTTAGGATTGCGGTTTCAACAAGCTGCGCTTCCATGATCGGAGCGATTACTTTGATAAGCGGTTCTTTTGGGAATACGACAGTTCCTTCCGGAATGGCATAGATACTGCCGCTAAAATGAAATCCGCTGATATAATGTAGGAATTCTTCGCTAAACATACCGAGACTTCTTAAATAGTCTACATCTTCATAAGAAAAGTTCAGGTTTTTGATATAGTCGATTACCTGATCTAATCCGGCAGCGATAGAATATCCGTTGTTGCAAGGGTTGGCTCTGAAAAATACATCGAATACAACCATATCTTTTTCATTGTTTTTAAAATACCCTTGCATCATGGTAAGCTCATAAAAATCAGTTAATAAAGTTAAATTTCTGCTGTTCATAATTCTATCCTCTTTTGGGCTGTGCTTAAAGCATAGCGGAATTTCTGTTGATGGTTTCTTGGATCAGATTCTGACAGTAGACACCAATGTGTTTCTGAGTTTCTTTATCCAAGTCTTTATAATATATAGGTTTCCCGTATTCTATAATGACATGTGCTTTTTTGATTTTTGGAAAATGATTTTCAAAAATTTCAGCAGTATTGTTGAGCGAAATCGGAACAATGGCACATCCTGTCTTAGATGCGATTTTAAAAGAACCTTCTTTAAATGGGAGCATAGATAATTCTTCGCCTTTATTTCTTGTTCCTTCTGGGAAAATGCAGATAGAAATTCCCTTTTTCACATAATCAATGGCTGTCAAAATAGTCTTCAATCCTTCTTTTGGATTCTCTCTGTCTAAAAAGAGGCAGTAGAGATTACGCATCCAATTATTCAGAAGTGGGAAGCGATCCATTTCTTTCTTTGCAACATATCCCGTTAATCGCTTACAGCGTGAGTATGTCAGAAGAATATCGAAGAAACTTCTGTGATTTCCGATAAACAACACCGCTTCATCCGGTACATTTTCTTCTCCGATCACAGTCACTTTTACACCGGTGATCCACAAAATGAATTTGAATGCATTTTGTACGATCCGGAGAGAACTGTAATCTTTTTTTTCTTTGTTAAATTTTCCGATGATCCATTCAATCACAAGTACAGGACTAAACAGGATCAAAAACAGGATAACGCTTGAAGCGACAAGTAAAAAACGTATCATGATGCTACCTCCTAATATCTTCCATATAAATGGGATAATTCCAGTAGATTTTTTGCCAAATCTTCGGTGAGCATACCCTTTTGGTAACGCCATTCCCAGTTTCCGGCAGCAACGCCAGGTGTGTTCATGCGCCCTTCTTTTCCGACACCAAGAAGATCCTGAAGTGGAAAAATCGCATAGGCCGCAATGGTTCCAAGACATGTGCGGATAAAATCCATATGTACCATACCACCGTCGGTATTCATATAGCGGCGAACTTTATCTCGGCTTTTTTCGGTTGCAGTTTCATACCAGCCCCACGTCGTATCGTTGTCATGGGTTCCGGTGTAACAAACACAATTTGTTGTTGTAAACTGGTGAGGAAGGAAACTGCTTTCGCCTTCGGATTCGAATGCAAATTGCAGAACTTTCATACCCGGGAAGCGGAAACGGTCACGAAGTTTTTCTACTTCCGGGGTGATGACTCCTAGATCTTCTGCGATGATCGGAAGGTCATCTCCCAAAGCTTTTTCGATGGAAAGGAACAAGTCTTCGTTTGGTCCTGGTTTCCATTTGCCATTGATAGCTGTCTCTTCACCGTATGGAACTGCCCAATATGCTTCAAATCCACGGAAATGATCGATTCGTAAGTAATCTACGAGATCAAGCTGATTGCGGATACGGGAAATCCACCATTTGTAGCCGTCTTTCTTGTGGGCGTTCCAGTCATAAAGTGGATTGCCCCAAAGCTGGCCGGTCTCTGAAAAATAATCCGGCGGGACTCCTGCTACTACGGTTGGGTATCCTTTTGTATCTAACTGGAAGAGATGCTGGTTCGCCCAAACATCAGCGCTGTCCATGGATACAAAGATTGGAATATCACCAATGATTTTGACTTCTTTTTTGTTGGCATATTCTTTCAGAGCATACCATTCTTTGAAAAACATAAATTGGACAAAATGATAGTAATGGATGTCTGCTTTTAATTCTGTCTTAAGCTTTGCAAGGAATGCAGGCGAAGGAGTCCGATACTCTTTTTCCCACTCGGTCCACGGAGCACCGTTATGTGCGTCTTTGCATGCCATAAAAAGTGCATAATCATCTAACCAAAAACGGTTATTTTCATAGAAAGAATCATATTCTTCGAGAAGCATTTTATCTGAAGTGTGACGATAGTTTTCATAAGCCTTTTTTAAAATAACATTCTTCCATGGGATGATCGTACCGTAATCTACTCGGTCAGTGTCTGTAACAGGGCATGATGTTAAATCTTTTTCTTCGAGAAGTCCTAATTCTACAAGGTGATCAGGACTGATCAAAAGCGGTTGCCCCGCAAAAGCAGAAAAACTCTGATAAGGAGAATCGCCAAATCCTGTCGGAGTAAGTGGAAGAACTTGCCATAGATGCTGACCAGCTTTTTCCAAAAAATCGATAAACTGGTATGCTTCTTTCCCGAGGTCGCCGATGCCGTAAGGAGATGGAAAAGAAGTTGGATGTAGTAAAATACCGGATACACGCGGTTCCGGTTCGTAAGTATTTTCGGCTGTTTTAAATTTCATAGGTCTATACCTTCCTTCTTATAAGTTACATGGAATATTATACTAGAGCGAGCATAAAAACACAAGAATGATAATAGGATATAAGGAAACCGGAGTATGGGGAAATGTTGTGAAGAAGAGGCTGTTTTGTGTGGTATGTCTTGGAATCGTTCTGACGATGTCCGCTTGCTCCGTGCAAAAGATACAGACAGAAAAATTGAGAGATCTGGATTACACAGTACTATGCGAGGAAGACGTACCGGAGGAATTACAGAAACAGATTCAGGAAAGAAAGAAGGAAGAATTTCGAATGACCTATGAAGATCAAGGGATTCTTTATCTTGCCAAAGGGTACGAAGAGAAGGATACAACCGGATATCAAGTAGCGGTAAAAGCGTGTTATGAGACAGAAAATGCACTTTGTATTCGTACAGAGTTACTGGGACCGTCTAAGAAAGAAAAGATTATTCGTGAAAAGACGCAGCCATATATTGTGGTAAAGATTTCGTCTGTCGGAAAGAATGTCGTGTTTGAATAGTATGATTTGAAGGAGGAGTTAGATGGAATTTGTAAAGAAACAGGTACATACGAATGTAATGGGGAAAAAGGTGGCAGATCAATTTTACATTGATGATGATCTGAACGTGCCGGATGTCAAAGATGATATTGGAAGAATTGTAATGGGAAAAGGAAAGCTGGCAGTAGAAGAATTACAGCGGATGGAAAACTATGTCCGAATAAGCGGGAAGCTATATTATGCGATTCTCTATGTGACAGAAAGCGGAGATCCACATTTGGCTTCATTGGAAGGGAAACTGCCATTTGAGGAAATGGTTTATGTAGAAGATGGAGGAGAAGAGCCGTATAGTTTGCTCCATGCAGCAGTAGAACTTTCTATTTCTTTGATCCATTCCAGAAAACTTAGTTTGAGAGCGATGGCAGAGGTGGAAATTGGAAAAGACATCATTCGAGATATTGCATTGCCGGTTGATGTGGAAGGTGATGCTTCGTTGTATCAGAAGAAACGGAGTATGCAAGTATTGACTTTGCATACGCTTAAGAAGGATACATACCGTATCAAAGAGGAGCTTGTATTATCCGGAACAAGAGAAAATATAGGAACACTTTTATGGAGCGATGTGGAGAGTCGGAAGCTAGATACAAAGCTTGGAGAAGATGAGATAAATATTTCGGGAGAACTTATGGTTTTTTGCCTCTATGAGTCTCCGGAGGGGAAAACAGATTGGACAGAACAGATCATTCCTTATAATGGGCGGGTAGAGTGCTCTAATGTGGACGCCTCGATGTATCATCACATCCGCGCAGCTTTGGATGATGTCAATGTAGACGTAAAAATGGACGAAGATGGTGAGATGAGGACGCTCGGAATTGAAGGAACCTTGCAGCTTCAGTTAGCAGTTTATGAGGAGGAGACCGTAGAAGTACTTGCAGATATGTATTCTGTAGAAAAGGAGTGTCAGATAGAACGGCAAGAAGCAACGCTTGAAAAACTTCTTATTCAAAATCACTCAAAATGTAAATTGACAGAACAACTTTCCTTGCCGGAACTTCGGGAAGATGTGCTGCAGATTTGCTGCAATAGTGGAAGAGTGCAGGTAGAACGGATGGAGACTGTGACAGACGGAGTCCAAATAGAAGGAATCTTACATCTTCGATTCCTTTATGTGAAAGAAAGCAATGAAGTTCCATTTGCTGTATGGCAAGGTATGATTCCATTCTCTTATTTGTTGGAATGTGAAACAATTACCTCGGATGCGCGCTATGAGATTCAACCGGAACTAGAACAGTTAGCGGTATCTTTGTTGGGAGGCGGAGATATAGAAGTAAAAGCAATATTAGCTTTTCATAGTTTGATCAAACATCCATGGAATGAAGATATCATGACAGATTTTTCTCTGGAAGAACCTGTTCTGGATGGAAATAAGAAAACGCCCGGAATCATCGGATATCTGGTAAAAGACGGCGAGGAATTGTGGGATCTTGCGAAACGCTATCATACAACGACAGAACGATTGAAAGAAGTAAATGGGATGGAAACCGATGTGATAAAAGTAGGGGATCGGATATTGATTTTTCAAGAAAATATGAGTATACTCTAGGTATAATGTATACAAGATACAAAGGAGCGGACTATGGATAAATTAGAACTGAAGGCATTGGCGAAGATTAATTTAGGTCTTGATGTACTTGGAAGAAGAGAAAATGGATATCATGATGTTCGAATGGTCATGCAGACTATTCATCTTTATGATGACGTAATTCTTGAAAAAACAAAAGAACCGGGAATCCATTTGGAAACGAATCTTTCCTATCTTCCTGTAGATGAGAATAATATTGCATACAAAGCGGCAAAATTATTACAAGATGAATTTGGAATTACAGAAGGAATTCGGATTCGACTTAAAAAATATATTCCGGTAGCTGCAGGAATGGCAGGGGGAAGCACTAATGCGGCGGCTGTATTGTTTGGAATGAATCGGATGTACGGGCTTGGACTTACAGAGCAACAGTTGAAGGACAGAGGTGTGAAACTAGGAGCAGACGTACCGTATTGTATTATGCGGGGAACGGTTTTGGCTGAAGGGATTGGGGAGATTTTGACTCCTCTTCCTCCAATGCCGAAATGCTATGTTTTGATCGCAAAGCCGGGGATCAGTGTATCCACAAAAATTGTATATGAGAAATTTGATGCTTTAAAGGATGTGGAACATCCGGATATTGATCGTTTGATGTTAGGATTGGAGAATGGGAAGCTTGCAGAAGTTGCATCCTCGATGGGGAATGTATTGGAAGGCGTAACAATTGACTTATATCCGGTAATAGAGAACATCAAACAGGTGATGAAACAGGAAGGTGCGCTGAACGCTATGATGAGTGGAAGCGGACCGACTGTATTTGGAATATTTGAGGACCGGAGAACCGCGAAAAAAGCGTATAATGTACTTAAGGAGAAAAAATTGGCGAAACAGATTTATGTGACCAATATTCATAATACAAGAAGGAGATAACAATGGGAATGGAAGCAAACTTTACATTGAATATGAACGAATATCTGCCACTTAGAGATGTTGTATTCAATACACTTCGTCAGGCGATTTTAAGAGGAGAATTGAAGCCGGGAGAACGTTTGATGGAGATTCAGCTTGCAAATAAACTCGGTGTAAGCCGTACGCCGATTCGTGAGGCGATTCGTAAGTTAGAATTAGAAGGATTGGTAATCGTTATTCCAAGGAGAGGCGCTGAAGTAGCGGATATTACGGAAAAGAGTCTGCGTGATGTTTTGGAAGTACGGAAAGCGTTGGAAGAACTTGCGGTGAACCTTGCATGTGATCGAATGACCAAAATGCAAATTCGTGAATTGAAAGAAGCTGCAAAAGAATTTGAAGAAATCCTAAAAATTGATGATGTAACAAAAATTGCAGAGGTAGATGTAAAATTTCATGATGTCATTTTTATGGCAACAGGGAATGAACGTCTGATTCAGCTTTTGAATAATTTTAGAGAACAGATGTATCGCTATCGTGTCGAGCATTTGAAAAAGAAAGAAGTCCATTCGACTTTGATCGAGGAACATCAGGAGATTATTCAAAATATTGAAAGGCGTAAGAAAAAAGAAGCGGCTGAGGTAGTATGCCGTCATATTGACAATCAGGTTGCGGCTGTGATTGATTCAATCCGTACAAAAAAATAGTAAAGAATCGGAATAAATGATGAATTTCCGGTAATCCTTTTTTCACAGGAAAGAATATTGGGAAGAGAGGATTACATACTATGACAGAATGGAAGAAAAAAAGTTATATAAGGACAAGTATTTGTATGGCGATTGCTATGTTGATCGCGGGAATATCTACAGGAATGCTGGTTGAACAACGTATACAGAAAGTAGAAGCAAAAGTGTCAGAGGTTCAGCATAAACTTGCCGGGGAAGTACTTCGATTTCATGTACTTGCCAATAGTGATAGAGAAAATGACCAAAACTTGAAAATGAAAGTAAAGGAACGGGTAATTTCCTACATGAAAGAACAGCTTCCAAATGCGAAGAATGTTGAGATGACAAAAGCATGGACGAGAAGTCATGCGGGAGAGCTGGAAAAAGTAGCGCAGGAAGTTATCAGGGAAGAAGGATATACCTATTCGGTAAAAGCAGAACTTACAACCAGCTATTTTCCGGATAAAACGTACGGAGATGTTATGTTTCCGGCAGGTTGGTATGAAGCATTACGTATTGAAATCGGAAGCGCCAAAGGAAAAAACTGGTGGTGTGTTCTGTACCCTAATCTTTGCTTTTGGGATTCGGTACATGCAGTAGTGCCAAAGGAAGGAAAACAAGAATTGGAGACAGTTTTGGAAGAAGAGGAGTACGAAATGGTGACGGCAACGTCAAAATTTAAGATAAAATGGTTCTTTTTTGGAAAGGACGATGACTAGGAGGAATAGGCATGTATACAATGAAGCAAAGGGTACGTTATAGTGAAACAGATCACACGAAGCATTTGACTTTGACAGGAATCGTGAATTATTTTCAAGATAGCAGTACGTTTCAATCAGAAGACATTGGAGTGGGAATCGAATTTTTAGAAGCGCATAAGAGAGGTTGGGTTCTCTCTTCCTGGCAAATTGTTGTGAAACGTTATCCGAAGATCGGAGAGTATGTGGAAATAAGTACATGGCCAACAGAATTTCATGGGCTTTATGGTACGAGAAATTTTGTGTTGAAGGATGAGAAGGGTGAAATACTTGCTTATGCCAACTCCATTTGGGTGTTTATGGATATGGGAAAGGGACGTCCGACCAAGCCGACAGAAGAGGAGATTGCCGCATATCAGATAGAGCCAAAGCTCGAGATGGACTATGCGCCGAGGAAACTCGCGCTTCCGGCTGAGTGGGAAGAAAGACCGTCTTTTCCGGTTAGAAAAGCTCAAATTGATACGAATGGACACGTGAATAACAGCAGATACATAGAAATGGCATTAGAGTTATTGCCGAAAGAGATGTTTCTTGGACAGATTCGTGTGGAATATAAGAAATCGGCAGTATACGGAGATATTATGTATCCGATGATCCATGAAGACGAGAAGAGTACGATAGTGAAACTTTGTGATAAAGATGGGCAGTTATTTGCTGCAGTAGAATTTACAGGAGAATAATCATGGTGAAATTAGGAAAAAAACAGATGTTAATGGTAGTAAAGAAAGTAGACTTTGGGGTGTACCTTGGAAATGAGGAAGAAAAAGTACTGCTTCCTAAAAAACAGGTGCCGGAAGGAGTAGAGATCGGAGATCCGGTGGAAGTATTTTTATATAAGGATTCTTCGGATCGATTGATTGCAACAACAAATGAACCAAAGGTAACACTTGGAGAATTGGCGGTTTTGACAGTTGCGGATACCGGAAAATATGGAGCATTCTTGGATTGGGGACTGGAAAAAGATCTGTTCCTTCCATTTCGTCAGCAGACGGCTCGTGTGGAAAAAGGAGACAAATATCTTGTGTCGCTTTATATTGATAAAAGTGAACGATTATGCGCAACAATGAAAGTATATGGACTTCTTCGTCAAGATTCTCCATATAAAAAAGACAATCATGTAACAGGAATCATCTATGATACGAGTCCTGAATTTGGCGTGTTTGTAGCTGTAGATAATCTATATTCTGCATTGATTCCGAAAAAAGAAGTTTACGGGAAATTGCGAGTGGGACAAGTGATCGAAGCGCGTGTTGCTGCTGTAAAAGAAGATGGAAAATTAGACTTGAGTATTCGAAATAAGATTCCGGAGCAGATGGATCAGGATGCGAACCTGATTTATAAGAGAATGGAAGAATATGGAGGAACACTTCCATTTACGGATAAAGCAGATCCGGAATTGATCAAAAAAGAATTTGGATTGAGTAAAAATGCGTTCAAACGTGCAGTCGGACGATTATTAAAAGAAGGAAAAATCACGATTACAAATGAAACGATTACGATTAGAAATAGAGGATAACTATGAATTTTGCACACTTACATGTTCATACGGAATACAGTTTATTAGATGGTTCGAATAAGATCAAAGAATATGTTGCAAGAGTGAAAGAACTTGGAATGAATAGTGCGGCGATTACAGATCACGGTGTCATGTTCGGCGTGATCGATTTTTACCGTGCGGCGAAAGAGGTAGGGATCAAACCGATTCTTGGGTGTGAAGTCTATGTAGCGCCAGGATCGCGGTTTGACAAAGAGGCAGGGATCAATGAAGACCGCTATTATCATCTTGTTCTTTTGGCAGAGAATAATAAAGGATATGCCAATCTTGTAAAAATTGTATCCAAAGGTTTTGTAGAAGGATATTATTATAAACCTCGTGTAGATTTGGAATTGTTGGAAGAATATCATGAAGGAATCATTGCGCTGAGCGCCTGTCTTGCCGGAGAAGTACAGAGAAATCTGGCAAGAAGTATGTATGAAGAAGCAAAAAGAGCTGCAGAGCGTTATGAAAAGATATTCGGAAAAGATCACTTTTATTTAGAACTGCAAGATCATGGAATCCCTGAGCAAGGTATGGTTAACCAACAACTGCTACGTTTGTCTCAAGATACAGGCATTGAACTGGTTGCTACGAATGATGTTCATTATACATTTGCAGAAGATGAAAAACCGCATGACATTCTTCTTTGTATTCAGACGGGAAAGAAACTAGATGATGAGAATCGTATGCGATATGAAGGTGGACAATACTATGTGAAGTCTCCGGAAGAGATGGCTGCGCTATTCCCTTATGCACTTCAGGCTCTTGAAAATACGCAGAAAATTGCAGATCGCTGTGAAGTGGAGATAGAATTTGGTGTCACGAAGCTTCCAAGGTATGATGTGCCGGAAGGTTATACGTCATGGGAATATTTGAATAAACTTTGTTTTGAAGGTCTAGAGAGAAGATACACACCGGTAACGGAAGAACTAAAAGAACGCCTGGAATATGAATTGGGTGTCATACAAAAGATGGGGTATGTGGATTACTTCCTGATTGTGTGGGATTTTATCAAATATGCAAGGGATCATGAGATTATGGTCGGTCCGGGGCGAGGAAGTGCAGCGGGAAGTATCGTATCCTATACGCTTGGGATTACAGATATCGATCCAATCAAATATCAGCTTCTTTTTGAACGTTTTTTGAATCCGGAACGAGTATCCATGCCCGATATTGATATTGATTTCTGTTTCGAAAGAAGACAGGAAGTCATTGACTATGTTGTGAGAAAATATGGAGCGGACCGAGTTGTGCAGATTGTCACATTTGGTACGATGGCTGCCCGTGGTGTAATCCGTGATGTGGGACGGGTAATGGATCTTCCGTATGCATTTGTGGATAGTATTGCCAAAATGATACCGACAGAACTGAATATTACGTTGACCAAAGCACTCAACAATCCGGAATTGAAAAAGGTATATGAAAATGATCCGCAGGTAAAAGAATTGATTGATATGTCCCTTCGCTTGGAAGGTCTGCCGCGGCATACTTCCATGCATGCTGCCGGAGTTGTGATCAGTCAGAAATCGGTAGATGAATATGTTCCACTATCTCTTGGGGCAGACGGAGCGGTCACAACACAGTTTACAATGACAACATTGGAAGAACTGGGACTTTTGAAAATGGATTTCCTTGGACTTCGTACGCTCACCGTGATCCAAAATGCAGTAAAACTGGCAGAAAAAAGTACGGGAAAAGTCATTGACATGCATGCCATTGATTATAATGATAAAGCCGTATTGGATTCGATTGGAACCGGAAGAACAGATGGGGTATTTCAGCTGGAATCCAGCGGAATGAAAAGCTTCATGAAAGAATTGAAACCACAGAATCTGGAAGATATCATAGCAGGAATTTCCCTGTATCGTCCGGGACCTATGGATTTTATTCCACAGTATATCAAAGGGAAAAATAATACAGGCGCCATTACTTACGATTGTCCACAGCTTGAGCCGATTTTAAAACCGACGTATGGCTGTATCGTCTATCAGGAGCAGGTTATGCAGATTGTGCGTGATCTGGCAGGCTATACATTAGGGCGAAGCGATCTTGTACGTCGTGCTATGTCCAAGAAAAAAGGCGATGTGATGCAGCGGGAACGTCAGAATTTTGTCTACGGCAATGAAGAAGAAGGAGTTCCGGGCTGTATCGCCAACGGAATTTCAGAACGTGTCGCCAATAAAATCTATGATGAGATGATTGATTTTGCAAAGTACGCATTCAATAAATCTCATGCGGCAGCTTATGCAGTTGTGGCATATCAGACAGCCTATTTAAAATACTATTATCCGGTAGAATTTATGGCGGCGCTCATGACGTCGGTCATTGACAACCCGGGAAAAGTATCGGAATATATTTATTCTTGCCGTCAAATGGGAATTGAAATTTTACCGCCGGATATTAATAAAGGAGAAGGAAACTTTTCTGTAGATGGTGGTAAAATTCGCTATGGACTTGCAGCAATTAAGAGTATCGGTCGTCCGGTAATTGAAGCGATTATTCGAGAACGTACATTAGGGGAACCATTTACGACGTTAAAGAATTTTATTGAACGACTGAGTTCCAAAGAGGTAAACAAACGAACGATTGAGAATTTTATCAAATCAGGAGCGTTGGACAGTCTTGCAGGAACAAGAAAACAGAAAATGATGATTTATATTCAAATTCTGGAACAGGTGAATCAGGAAAAGAAATATTCTATGAGTGGTCAAATGACGTTGTTTGATCTTGTCGGCGAGGAGGAAAAACAAGAGTTTGATATACCTCTTCCGAATGTAGGAGAATATGAGAAGTCGAATTTATTTGCATTTGAAAAAGAAGTGCTCGGAGTGTATGTTAGCGGACATCCATTGGAAGAATATGAGCAGAGATGGAGAAGAAGTATTTCTGCAACAACGCTTGACTTTCAACCTGACGAGGAAACCGGACACTCTAAAGTGAGAGATGGCTCAAGAGAAGTCGTGGGAGGCTTGATCGCAGCGAAGACGATTAAGCATACGAAGACAAATAAAGTCATGGCATTTTTGACGTTGGAAGATCTATTAGGAACGGTAGAAGTAGTTGTTTTTCCGAAAGATTACGAAAAGAATAAACAGTATTTGGACGATGACAGTAAAATATTTGTGAGAGGACGCGTGTCCGAAGAAGATGAAAGCGCCAGCAAATTGATTTGTGAAAATATTGTACCTTTTGAAGAAATAAAAAAAGAATTATGGATTCAATATGAGAACAAAGCAGAATATTTAAAAGAGGAACAGAATCTTTATCAAATGTTAAAGTCGTCAGAAGGGCCGGATTCGGTTGTGATTTACTGTAAAGAGGAAAAGGCGATCAAACGGCTTCCGATGAATCGAAATGTAGGAATTGACCAGATTTTGCTTGGCAGATTGACCAATTGCTATGGAGAAAAACGGGTAAAAGTAGTGGAAAAATCCATTGAAAAACAAGTATAGTTAGGTTAAAATAAAACACGTACATAGAGAAAATAGAACTTGATCTCATCAGGTGGATGGAGGAAGAAGATGGAAAACCAAATTAAGACAATCGGAGTATTGACAAGCGGTGGAGATGCACCGGGGATGAATGCTGCTATTCGTGCAGTAGTAAGAACCGCAATTGCGAGAGGACTGAATGTGCAAGGAATTCGAAGAGGATATCACGGACTCTTAAAAGAAGAGATAATCAGTCTGAATGCAAGAGATGTGTCCGACACCATTCAGCGAGGAGGAACCATTCTGCAGACAGCACGCTGTAAGGCAATGCGAACAGAGGAAGGACAGAGAAAAGCGGCTGGAATCTTAAAAAAATACGGAATCGAAGGACTTGTAGTGATCGGCGGAGACGGATCTTTTGCAGGAGCTCAGAAATTATCCAATTTGGGGATCAATACAATTGGTATTCCGGGAACCATTGACCTTGATATTGATTGTACAGAGTATACGATCGGATTTGATACAGCGGTCAATACTGCAATGGAAGCAATTGATAAAGTACGTGATACTTCTACTTCTCATGAAAGATGCAGTATTATCGAAGTAATGGGAAGAGATGCAGGATATCTTGCATTATGGTGCGGAATTGCCAATGGTGCAGAACAGATTCTTCTTCCGGAAGAACACGATTACAATGAAGAACAGATCATTCAGAATATTTTAGATAATAGAAAACGCGGGAAAAAGCATTATATTATCATCAATGCAGAAGGAATCGGAGACTCAATGAATATGGCAAAGAGAATTGAGGAAGCAACCGGAATGGAAACTCGAGCTACGATTTTAGGTCACATGCAGCGTGGCGGAAGTCCAACTTGCAAGGATCGTGTGTATGCATCGATCATGGGAGCAAAAGCAGTAGAACTTCTTTGTGAAGGAAAAACAAATCGTGTAGTAGGCTATAAGCATGGAGAATACTTGGATTTTGATATTGATGAAGCATTAAGCATGAAAAAAGTAATTCCAGAATATCAGTATAAGATCGCAAAAGATTTATCGATCTAATGCGAAAGGAGATTTAGAATCTTGTGTAACAATAATAATGCACCAATCGGGGTGTTTGATTCGGGAGTAGGCGGATTAACTGTTATGAGAGAAATCATGCGCCATCTTCCCAATGAAAATATAGTCTATTTCGGGGATTCTGCAAGAGTACCTTACGGAAGTAAATCCAAAGATACGATCATTCGTTTCTCAAGGCAGATCATTCGTTTTCTTCAGACAAAAGAAGTAAAAGCGATTGTGATTGCATGCAATACAGCAAGTGCATTGGCGCTGGATATTGTAAGAAAAGAAACCAATCTTCCGATTCTTGGAGTGGTTGTGCCGGGAGCGAGAGCTGCGGTGAGAGAAACAAGGAATAAAAAAATCGGGGTCATTGGTACAGAAGCGACCATTAAAAGTGAAATGTACACGAAACTGATGCAGGAGGAAGATCCAAGTGTCGAGGTAGTCGGAAAAGCTTGTCCTCTTTTTGTACCGTTGATTGAAGAAGGTTTTGCAAAACATGAGGTTACGCGTCAAATTATTGATATCTATCTTCAAGATATGAGAAAATCCGGAATTGACACTTTAATCCTCGGTTGTACGCATTACCCGCTTCTTCGATCTGATATCCATGAATATATGGGGGAAGAAATCCATATTGTGAATCCGGCATATGAGACAGCAATGGATTTGAAAAAAATGTTGGCTGAGGAAGAGATGGAGAAAAAAGACGGAACGAAAGCTTGGTATGAATTTTATTCGAGTGACGCTCCTGTAAAATTTAAAAATTTTGCGAATTCAATCCTTCCATGTAACATCAATTGGATTGAACATATTAATATAGAAGAATACTAGGAGATAAGATGACAAAAGATGTATTGATTACAATAGCAGGAATGCATACAGATGCTATTGAAAAAGGAGATTTGACAGATGGACCAATTGAAGTCGTTACTCCTGCTAGCTATTTCTGCAAAAATGGGAAACATTATATCTTGTATGACGAAGTGGCAGAGGGTATACCGGGAGTTACAAAAAATAAAATAAAGATTTCAGATAAAAATATGATTGAAATCATGAAGAACGGAATCACCAATACCCATATGATATTTGAGCAAGGTAAGAAACATCTTACAGGATATAAGACTCCATTTGGACAACTTATGATGGGCATTCATACAAAATATATGGAAGTGGTAGAAGAAGAGGAACGAATTTTTGTAAACATTCATTATAATTTGGAAGTGAATGAAGAAGCGATTGCTGAATGTGAGATTGAGATTACGATTCAGCCGAAAAGCGCTGGTATGACTGTATAAAGGCAGAGAAATAAGAATGGCATCGGGTATCCGATGCCATTGTGTTTACTTATTATCTTTGTCTTTTTTAAATCTTGCAAAAAATCCTTTTTTCTTTTGCGGAGTTTCAAGACCGCCACGGATTCCTTTTACGCTTGTAATGTAAATACCGCTTACAACAGCTTTTACTTCCTTTTTAATTGGAATCAATGGGAAAATAGATTCTTCGCACATGAGAGTCATAATCTTCGGTCCAACCTTTGCTTTTACAACAGGAACTTTGGAACGGCGAAGATATTTTGGAGTATTCTCCACTACAACTGCTGGAAAACCAGCTTCTTTTAGCTTCATCCTTTTTTTGTCGATGATGAGCATAGTTACATTTTGTGCAACTGCATCCAGCTTCTCCTGCTGTTCTGCCTGTTTTTTCTCAGCTTTCTTTCCTAGGAAATATAATACGACTAAAGCAATCAATAAAACGGCGATAATCACAAGGAGTACGATCTGCCATGTTTTCACGATAAAATCCTCCTGAAAAATATACTATGTATTGTTTTTACACTTGTAATATTGTACCATTGTTTTTCTTTCCGCGCAAGTCCTTTCCTTTTCCTTTGAGATATGATATAGTATCCAAAGAAAATAAATGAGAGAAGAGATGAATTTGCGTTTGGAAATGTGATGAGATCTCGAAAGGAGAATAGGAAAATGAAGAAAAAAAGTATGGCAGCACTCCTTCTCGCAGGATGTATGTTATTTACTGCAGGATGTTCTAACGGTGGAGGAAAGGAGCTGTCCAATAAGTATGTGAAAATCTCCCAGTACAAAGGGATTGAAGTCGAAAAAGTAGATTCCACAGAGGTGACAGATGACGATGTGCAGAATTACATCGATTCTGTGTTGAGTGAACAGACAAAAGAAGTGACGGATCGTCCGGTAAAAGAAGGAGATATCGCACAGTTTGATTATAAAGGAAAATTAAAAGAAACAGGGGAAGTTTTTGATGAAGGAAGTTTAAGTATCGGAAATGGAGAGACATATGTACCAGGATTTGAAGAAGGAATCTATGGACATAAACTCAATGAAACATTCGATATAGAATTGACATTCCCGGAAGGATATGGCGGAGAGGCTAAGCCGGAACTTTCCAATGCAAAAGTAATTTTTACGATTACGATTAACTCTATTCAGGAACGCGAGGATGCGGAACTTACAGATGATCTTGTAAAAAAATTATCCAAGACATCAAAAACAGTAGAAGAGTATAAGAAAGAAATCAAAAAAACATTGGAAGACAGCAATCGTCAGACAGAAGAAGCAACACTTCGCGAGAATGCATGGAATGCACTTATGAAAAATACAGAAGTCGTAAAATATCCGGAAGAAGAATTGAAAAAGAAGGAAAAAGAGTTAGATTCTCAGATGAAGATGATCATGGAACAGTCTTATGGAGTAAAGTTTGAGGAGTATTTGGAGCAGACCGGAATGACGGAAGAAGACTATAAAAAGCAGATTACTGAGATGGCCAAAGAGTATTTAAAACAATCTTTAGTGATTGAACTCATTGCAGAAAAAGAAGGGCTGGAGCTTAAAAAGAAAGAATATGATAAAGCAGTAGAGAAATTTGCAACAGACAATGGATATCCGGATAAAAAGACTCTGATCGATACGATTGGAGAAGATCAAGTAAAAGACGCAATTCTTCAAAATGAAGTGTTGAACTGGACAGTGAAGAATTGTAAACTTGTAGAAGCGAAAGAAGAACAATCTGAAAATACAAACGATAAGGAAAAATAAGCAGGAGATCCATTGCTGTATCAAGGATGCAGTAATGGATTTTTGTGTGATACAAAAAGGAAATAAGATGATAGATCAATATGGAAGAACGATAAATTATATGCGTATATCGGTAACGGACCGCTGTAATCTCCGCTGTACATATTGTATGCCGGAAGATGGGATTACATCAGTAGGGCATCAAGATATTTTGACGTTTGATGAAATTACAAAAATTGTTCAATGTGGCGTAAAAAATGGAATTACAAAAATCAAGCTCACAGGAGGAGAACCTCTTGTTAGAAAAAATCTGGCAGAGCTTGTCAGAAAAATCCATCAGATAAAAGGGATTGAAGAAATTACACTCACTACAAATGGGGGTTTATTGAAAGAGCAGATGGAAGAATTAGTACAAGCCGGAATTCAAGCGATCAATATTAGTTTGGATACACTTTGTCCTGCACATTATAAAACAATTACAAGAAGAGATGAATTGGCGCAGGTTTTGGAAGGAATAGAAGCGGCGTTGCTTTATAAACAGGTAAAAGTAAAAATAAACTGCGTATTGTTAAAAGATACAACAGAAGAGGAATTCTGTGAATTGGCGGCGCTCGCTAAGAATAGACCGGTGTCCGTGCGCTTTATCGAACCTATGCCGATTGGGTTTGGCAAGACTACGGCTGGATTTACACAAGAAGATATCCTGGAGATTTTAAGAGGAGAATTTGGTAAAGAGGAGATGCTTAAGAACCGGTTGGGAAATGGTCCTGCAGTATATGTTCGTTTTTCAAAGTTTTGCGGAGAAATCGGATTTATTAGCGCGATGTCGCATAAGTTTTGTAACCAATGTAACAGAGTCAGATTAACAGCAGAAGGGTTTCTAAAACCATGTTTACAATACGCAGGCGGAGTGGATTTGAAAGAGCTTTTGAGAAAGGGAGCATCTCTGGAAGAAATTACGGAAGTTATGAAACGAGAGATTTATCAGAAACCGATCAGTCACCAGTTTGAACAAACAGACAGGCAAGGATTTGAGCAGAAAACAATGTCAGAAATCGGAGGATAAGAAAATGGGAAAAGTAATCGCGGTTTGTACCAGCCCGGAAAAGGGAACTCAAAAAACAAATATAGGAAGAGGAGTATTTATCGAAGACTATGGGATTGAAGGAGATGCGCATGCAGGGAAGTGGCATCGGCAAGTCAGTTTGTTATCTTATGAGAAAATTGAGGCCTTTCGAGCAAGGGGAGCGGTAGTAGAAGATGGAGCATTTGGTGAAAATCTTGTTGTGGAAGGAATTGATTTCAAAGCCTTACCGATTGGAACAAGATTTCAATGTAATGACGTAGTGTTGGAATTGACTCAGATTGGAAAAGAATGTCATCATGGATGTGAAATTTTTCAAAAGATGGGGGAATGTATCATGCCAAGAGAAGGGGTGTTTGCAATCGTGCTCCATGGTGGAGAAATAAAGGTTGGAGATAATTTGAAAATCATAGTATCCTAGATTGAAAAATGGAGGTAGTAATATGACAACGGAATTGACACATTTTGACGGAGAAGGACGTGCGCGTATGGTAGATGTTTCCGAAAAAAATGATACGGTTCGAGAAGCTGTCGCATGTGGGAAAATAGCAGTAAATTCAGCAGTATATGAAGCAATCGAACAGGGGACGGTAGGAAAAGGAGACGTACTTGCTGTGGCAACAACGGCAGGGATTATGGGAGCAAAACGAACATCAGACCTGATTCCAATGTGTCATGTTCTTCCAATCACCAAATGCAGTATAACATTTGAAATGTACCCGGAGACATTGGAGATTGGTTGTACTTGTACTGTCAAGGTGACTGGGAAGACAGGAGTAGAAATGGAAGCTTTGACCGGAGTATCGGTAGCGCTTTTGACGGTATATGATATGTGCAAAGCATTGGATAAGATGATGGAAATAAAAGAAATCCATTTGCTAAAAAAGACCGGTGGGAAAAGCGGTATGATTGAAAGAAAGATCTAAATGTGTTATATTTGTGGAAAAATAAAGAAGGAAAGGAATACTGAAAAATGATGTTGGAACAAAAAGCAACAAAATTCCTTGATGTATTGTCGTCTTCTGCACCGGTGCCTGGGGGCGGTGGAGCTTCAGCAACAGTAGGCGCTTTTGCAGCGGCTCTTGGAATGATGGTGACAAACCTAACAATCGGGAAGAAGAAATATGCAGATGTGGAAGAAGAGATACTTGCAATTCGAGAAAAATTGGAAATATTGAGAGACAAGCTTATATCATTGACGGATCAAGATGCAGAGAGCTTTGAACCTTTGGCAAAAGCCTATTCTCTTCCAAAAGAAACAGATGAGCAAAAAGCGGAAAAAGAACGCGTGATGGAAGTTGTGCTTTATGATGCAAGCATTGTTCCACTTCAGATTATGGAAACAGTATATGAAGCAATGCAGAATTTGGAAGTTCTTGGAGAAAAAGGCAGCAAGCTTGCCGTGAGCGATGTAGGAGTTGGTATTCTGTTTGCAAGAGCTGCCTTGGAAGGCGCTTCTCTTAATATTTTTATTAACACAAAGATGATGAAGAATCGTGAGAAAGCGGAAATGCTGAATGAAAAAGCAGAGCAGTTGATAGATGCCGGCAGAAAATTACAGGAAAAGGTCTATGCCGGTGTGCTGGGAAAAATCCGGTAGGAGGAACAAAATGAGTATATGTATGAAAGGCATTGACGTAGCCAATGCGGTGAAGGAAAATCTGATTGCTCGAACGGAGCATTTGAAAGAGAAAGGGATTACTCCTTGTCTTGCAATCGTAAGAGTAGGAAACAGACCGGATGATTTGTCCTATGAACGGGGAGCAAAAAAAAGAATGGAATCGATAGGGATTGAATGTCGGGTGCTGGAACTTTCAGAAAATATAGCTCAAGAGGAATTTGAAGCAAAATTTCAGAAAATAAACGAAGATCCAACGGTTCACGGAATTCTTTTGTTCCGTCCATTGCCAAAGCATTTGAATGAAGAGCCGATTAAAAAAATCTTGAATCCGGAAAAAGATATGGATTGTATGAGTCCGATTAATGTGGCAAAAGTATTCGCTGGAGACGAAAGCGGATACGCGCCATGTACGGCGGAGGCAGTCATGGATATGCTGGAGTATTATCAAATTGATCTTACTGGCAAACGGGTTACAGTTGTAGGTCGAAGTATGGTAGTAGGAAAGCCACTTTCCATGATGCTTCTTAAGAAAAATGCAACAGTAACTTTGTGCCATACGAAAACGGTTGAGCTTGCAAAAACATGTCGTGATGCAGAAATACTCATAGCGGCGGCGGGAAAAGCAAGAATGATCAAGGAAGATATGGTCGGAGAAGGTGCAGTTGTTGTTGATGTCGGAATCAATGTTGATGAAGAGGGAAATTTATGTGGAGATGTTGACTTTGAACGCGTAGAATCCAAAACAACTTATATCAGTCCGGTACCAAGAGGCGTCGGAAGTATTACAACTTCTGTGTTGGCAAAACATGTAGTAAGAGCAGCAGAAAAATCTGTATAATAAAAAGAAATGGAAAGAGCAATGGAGAAAATGATCAGAAAAACAGTTTCTCATTGCTCTTTTTCTAGTGCGCCTGGCGGCGCACGTTTCTTAAGGGTGCAAGTCCCAAATCCGCCCGGTAGTGGGAAGGATATAGCCGAAGGCAAGGGTGTCCACCGTGAGGTGGAATCTGAAGGAAGCCAGATGTGGGAAACCTACTAGCCCACGGGCAAACCTCTGGTCTGACGGACAGAAATCGCATATAAGGCTGTACATGAGGGTAAGTCTGCTAGACAAGATGAAGCCCGATAACTACACGGAATCATGTGCAGTAAATGCGACAGATAGATGGAGGAAAAGAAATGTGTGGTACCCAGGGAGATCTGTACGATACGCTCTGAAAAGAGTAACCGCTATCGAAAGATAACGCTGAACGTGCAGAAGTCAGCAGAGGTCATATTAGCTGAAAGTTTTTTTCAGTGAAGGACCGAATCAATAAGAGTCCTTAGTACGACAGGGAAAGGAGGAATGGGCAGATGGGTACAGAAAACAAGGAAAGCTGCTCGCAAAGAGATAGCGCGGAACGCAAAGGGTATGTGAGAGCGCACCGCTCATTCAACCGGATATGGAAGGAAAGGGACAGTGCAGAGCCGGACATCTTAGGTAAGATACTGGATAAGGATAATCTAAACAGAGCTTACAAAAGAGTGAAGGCAAACAAAGGAGCGCCGGGAATCGACGGAATGACTATCGAAGCGGCACTGCCATGGCTAAAGGAACACAACCGTGAACTGACAGAGAGAATACGAAGAGGGAAATACACCCCATCTCCTGTCAGACGGGTGGAAATCCCGAAGCCGGACGGAGAAATACGAAAACTCGGTATACCGACCGTCATCGACCGCATCATCCAACAGGCAATGCTCCAACAGCTCATGCCAATCTATGAGCCGTTGTTTTCGGATGACAGCTTTGGCTATCGTCCGAGGCGAGGGGCAAAAGACGCCATTTTCAGGATAAAAGAGTACATCGACCAGGGCTATACAAGAGCAGTTGTCCTTGACCTGTCAAAGTACTTCGATACGCTGAATCACACCATCCTGCTGAATCAGCTGAGAAAGCAGGTAAAAGACGAGAGGGTCATACAGATGGTAAAGCGATACCTGAAAGGCGGAGTGATGGAAAACGGTGTTGAAACAGAGACAGAAGAAGGCTCCCCGCAGGGAGGGAATCTATCCCCACTCTTAGCAAATGTGTATCTGAATGAATTCGACTGGGAGTTCCACAAACGGGGTGTACCGTGTATCCGCTATGCAGATGATATCGTACTGCTGGCGAAGAGTGAACGGGCGGCAGAACGTCTGCTGGAGAGCAGTACAAAATATCTGGAGGAGACGCTGAAGCTGAGAGTGAACCGGGAAAAGAGTCGGACGGTCAGCGTATTCGCAATCCGAAATTTTAAGTTCCTTGACTTCTGTTTTGGGAAGAACGGAAAAGGAACCTACATCCGTGTCCATGGAAAGACATGGAAGAAAGCCAAGGATAAACTGCGTCAGCTCACTTCCCGAAGCAGGTGCGGGAGTATTGTCCGAACAATGGAGAAGATAAAAGTATATATGCGAGGATGGCTGAATTACTATGGGATAGCGGAGATGAAGAACAACATCGAGAGCCTGAATGGGTGGCTGTACCGCCGGATACGGATGTGTATCTGGAAGCAGTGGAAACTGCCAAAGACCCGTAAACGAAAACTAATAGGTTTGGGAATGCCAGAGTGGGTCGCTTGTGAAGGCGCACATAGTCGGAAAGCGTATTGGCGAATGGCAGGAAGCGGAGTGTTACAAAGAGCATTAACAAAAGAAAGACTGATAAACTGGGGCTTTTATGATTTAGCCGCAGCCTATCAGTCTCTGCACGTCAACTATTGAAAGCGCCGGATACGTGAACCGTATGTCCCGGTGCTGTGAGAGGACGGGAGTTAATCACTCCCTCCTACTCGATTAATAGGGAGTCGAAATATTTTCTTAAAAATTGTATGAAAAAAGCGGGTGATGGGAATCGAACCCACGTATCTAGCTTGGAAGGCTAGTGTTCTAC
>URRQ01000018.1 GCA_900550235.1 uncultured Lachnospiraceae bacterium | reverse complement strand
AGTGAAATCTTTCATCACTATTTGTGCCGCCGCAAAGCGGCGGAATGGAGATTAGCATGAAAGGATTATTGGTAAAGGATTTTTTGCTGACAACGAAGGTGCAGGGGAAAGTGTTTGGTGCATTGGTTTTATTTGCAATATTCATGACATTTACAACGGATAATCCGTTTTTCATTGTAAGCTATCTTACGTTTATTTGCTCTATTTTTTCCATCAATGCCATCGCTTATGATGAATTTGGCAACGGATATTCCTTTTTATTCACGCTTCCGGTGGATGTTCGAAATTATGTGACCTCAAAATACATTTTTTCTGCTATAATGACAATGGCGTCTGCCGTGATTTCATTCTCTATCGCATCCGTAGTATGCATAGTGAAAGGAAAAGGCGGCGAGATTGCAGAGTATGGAATTCCTACGTTTGGTATCGTGGCATTTGCATTTGTATATCTTGCAATTCTGATACCGCTTGAGCTGAAGTTTGGCTCTGAAAAAAGCAGAATGCTCATTTTCGGTGTAATCGGAGGCTCTATGGCAATTATTTTTGCTGTGGTAAAAATAATTGGTCAGAATCAGGAGCTTTCAAATAAATGTATGAGAGTAATCACTGGTCTAGATATAACTCAGACTATTGGTATGGCATTGGGGGTTAGTGTTATCAGTATGGCAGTGTCGTATCTGCTCTCCTTGAAGATCATGCGAAATAAGGAATTCTAATGAATAGATTTGAAATAGGAGAAGTGAGGATAAGAAAATGGATATGAAGAATATCATATTAGATGTGGACGGAACGCTTTGGAATACGACAGATATTGTGGCGGATTCATGGACAAGAGCGCTTAGAACATGTGACATTACGGATATTACGGTGACGGGATCGGATTTGCGTCAATTGTTCGGAAAGACAATGGATGTGATCGCGCAGGCAATTTTGCCGGGGTATCCGAAAGAAAAGCGGGATGAGGTAATGGAAGTCTGCTGTAAATATGAACAAGAAGATTTGGTGAAGAATCCGTGTCATATTCTGTATCCGCACGTGAAAGAAACAATCATTACACTTTCTAACGAAAGAAATATCTTTATTGTAAGTAACTGTCAATCCGGATATATCGAATTGTTTTTAGAAAAAACAGGTCTGGGTGATTATGTGAAAGACAGTGAATGCTTCGGAAATACTGGAAAAGAAAAAGACGAGAATATTCGAATTCTGATGAAAAGAAATGGTTTGGAACATGCGGTTTATGTAGGAGATACATTGGGAGACTGCGAAGCGGCAAAGAAGGCAGGAGTTCCATTTATCTTTGCTGAATATGGGTTTGGAGATGTAGTAGAGAGCCAAATGCGGATAAAATCCTTTGAAGAACTGTTACGTCTTACATAAAAGTAGTGGGAAAGGGATAGTTGTATGTGTACAACTATCCCTTTTATATTTACATTGATATAAAATAAAGAAATAAGTTGTATATACTTTATAAAATATACCAACTTGAAAAATAGATACATGTATTGTATGTTTATTATAGAAAAAGAAGTAATATATAATAAAAAATAATCAGAATAGACAAATGAGGGAAGAATTGTGACAGAACAGAAAAGTAAATATATTGAAATTGTGGACTGGATCAAAAAAAAGATTGAGAATGGAGAATTGACGATCGGAAACAGAATTTATTCCGAAAACGAGTTGGTAGCTATTTTTGGAGTGAGCAGACAGACCGTTCGTCATGCCATTTCTATTTTGTGTAATGAAGGATTATTGGAACGTAGACGGGGAAGCGGTACTTATATTTCTAAACCGAAGGAACGGAAAAAAGATACAAAACGAATTGCAGTGATTACGACATACATTGATGAATATATTTTCCCGGCGATTATAAAGCGTGTAGAACAGAGACTTTCTAAAGAAGGCTATGTAATTCAGCTTGCATTTACAAATAATTCTGTGGAAAAAGAAAGACAGATATTGGAAGGGATTTTGAGAAGCAAATCAGTAGACGGAATTATTGTAGAAGCGGTAAAAAGTGGGTTACCGAATCCAAATCTTCATTTATATAATGCATTAAAAGAACAAGATATTCCTTTTATATTTATCAATAGTTATTATCCGGAAATTGATGCGCCTCATGTCTCTATGAACGATCGAAAAGCGGGACATTTGGTGACACAGCATCTATTAAGTTGTGGGCATAGAAATATTGCGGCAATTTTCAAATGTGACGATGGTCAGGGAATGCTTCGATATGCAGGATATATGGATGCCTTGATTGAGGCAGATATCAGGATTCGTGGAGAACGGGTTATCTGGATTGACACGGATGAACAAAGGAATTTAGGAGAAGACGCAGGCCGAATATTAAGAAGAATTCGAAACTGTACAGCTTGTGTTTGCTACAATGACGAGGTGGCCAATAAACTGGTGGCGATTTGCTTAGAACAGGGCATGAAAGTACCACAGGACATTTCAATTACAGGAATGGACAACTCGGATCTGACAACGTATTGTGAAGTTCCTTTGACGTCGGCAATTAATCCGATCAATGAATTAGGAGAAAAGGTCGCGCAGGCGATGTTAGATGTTCTTGCAGGAAAAGCAGTAGATAAAGCAATAGAGTTAGAACCAAAATTAGAAATCCGCCATTCAGTAAGAATGGTAAGTGAAATATAAAAAAGAAGGAGAGGTACCAATGTTAGAGGATTTGAAAAAACGGGTTTATGAAGCAAATATGCTTCTCCCAAAGTATGGTCTAGTGACATTTACATGGGGAAATGTAAGTGAGATCGACAGAGAGACCGGATTGTTTGCAATCAAACCAAGCGGGGTAGATTATGATAAACTGACTCCGGATGATATGGTGCTTATGGATCTCAATGGGAATAAGGTAGATGGAAAATATAATCCGTCTTCCGATACAGCGACTCACTTGGAGTTGTATAAGGCATTCCCGGAAATGGGAGGGATCGTACACACACATTCTTCATGGGCAACAAGCTGGGCACAGGCTGGAAGAGGAATTCCATGCTATGGAACAACGCACGCAGATTATATGTATGGAGAGATTCCATGTGTAAGATGCCTGACAAAAGAAGAAATCGAAGATGCATATGAGAAAAATACAGGACTTCTTATTGTAGAGCATTTCAAAGATAAAGAATATATGGCAACACCTGCTGTTCTTTGTAAAAATCATGGCCCATTTGCATGGGGAAAGAACGGACACGATGCAGTTCATAATGCGGTAGTTCTTGAGGAAGTTGCAAAAATGGCGGCAAGATGTGAAATGATCAATCCAAATGTAAAACCGGCACCACAGGAATTGCAGGACAAGCACTATTACAGAAAGCATGGCGCAAATGCCTATTATGGACAATAAGCCGCGAATGCGGACTTCGAAAAAGGCATACAAGCGCTTGTGCGTGGAATGCCTTTAAGAAGGCCATATGAGTGCAACGCCCACCTCCAAAGCTTTGCTTTGGAGGTGGGCATGAGCGGCGAAATACCACTTAGCGAGGTCTTTTCGAGCTTTCATGGAACATTAATAAATTTATATAAGTAAAGGAGAAAGGGAACATGTTAAAAAACAAAGATTACAAATTTTGGTTTTGTACAGGATCACAGGATTTATACGGAGATGAGTGTTTAAGAAAAGTTGCAGAGCACTCACAGAAAATCGTAGAAGAGTTAAACAAATCAGGAGTTCTTCCATATGAAGTAGTATGGAAACCGACATTGATCACAAACGCTTTGATCAGAAAAACATTTAATGAAGCAAATGCAGATGAAAACTGTGCAGGTGTTATCACATGGATGCACACATTCTCTCCGGCAAAATCATGGATTTTAGGTCTTCAGGAATATAGAAAACCATTATTACATTTACATACACAGTTCAATGAAGAAATTCCATATGATTCTATCGACATGGACTTCATGAATGAGAACCAGTCAGCACACGGTGACAGAGAGTACGGACATATCGTATCTCGTATGGGAATCGAAAGAAAAGTAATCGTAGGACACTGGGCTGATAAGAAGGTACAGGAAAGAATCGCAAGCTGGATGAGAACAGCAATCGGTATTATGGAAAGTAGCCATATCCGTGTAGCTCGTGTAGCTGACAATATGAGAAACGTAGCTGTTACAGAAGGTGATAAAGTAGAAGCACAGATCAAATTCGGTTGGGAAATCGATGCATATCCGGTAAATGAGATCGTAGACTATGTAAATGATGTACCACAGGGAGAGATCAACGCATTAGTAGACGAATACTACAGCAAATATGACATCATTTTAGAGGGAAGAGATCCTGAAGAATTCAAGAAACATGTAGCTGTACAGGCAGGTATCGAGCTCGGATTTGAAAAATTCTTAGTAGACAAAGACTACCATGCAATCGTAACACACTTTGGTGATCTTGGCGGATTAAAACAGCTTCCGGGACTTGCAATCCAGAGATTGATGGAAAAAGGTTACGGCTTCGGAGCAGAAGGTGACTGGAAGACAGCTGCTATGGTACGTTTGATGAAGATCATGACATACGGAATGAAAGACGCAAAAGGAACTTCCTTCATGGAAGACTATACATACAACTTAGTACCTGGAAAAGAAGGAATTCTTCAGGCACATATGTTAGAGGTATGTCCTACAATCGCAGAAGGGCCAATTGGAATCAAAGTTTGTCCATTATCTATGGGAGACAGAGAAGATCCTGCACGTCTTGTTTATACATCAAAGACAGGTCCTGCAGTTGCAACATCTTTAGTTGACTTAGGAAACAGATTCCGTCTCATCATCAATGATGTAGATTGTAAGAAGGTAGAAAAACCAATGCCAAAACTTCCGGTTGCAACAGCATTCTGGACACCACAGCCAGATCTTGCAACAGGCGCAGAGGCTTGGATCTTAGCAGGCGGAGCTCATCATACAGCGTTCTCTTATGACTTAACAGCAGAGCAGATGGGTGATTGGGCAGCTGTTATGGGAATTGAAGCAGTATATATCGACAAAGATACAACAATCAGAAACTTCAAGAATGAGTTAAGATGGAATGAAGTAGCATTCAGATAAGTTAAAAAAGGAATAGGGTAAAATATATTATGTCTGCCGATGGAGTGAATCTGTCGGCAGATTTTTTATGGGATAGGAGATTCCTTTGAAGTTCACTGCTACAAACTTGCAGGATTTATTTGGATAGAGTAAAATTGTTTGTAGATGACATAGTGGTTTTTTAAGAGATGAAAATAACAGAAAGTCTATAATTATATTAGGTGATGAATATGAAATATGGAATATTAAGTACAGCCTCCATCGTAGAAAGATTTGTAAAAGGGATTCGAGAATCCAAAGATGAAACTGTACATGCAATTGCATCTAGAAACATAGAAACGGCAAAAAGAGCAGCGAAACAACTCCATATTGAGCAGTACTATGGGAGTTACGAAGAGCTTTATGAAGATCAGAATGTAGATATTGTCTATATTCCTACGGTGAACGGCATGCATTATCGTAACGCCTATGATGCATTGCTGCACGACAAACATGTGATTGTGGAAAAACCATTTACGTTAACGAGTCAGCAGGCGAAGGAACTCTTTGAACTGGCAAAAAAGAGACACTGTTTTATAATGGAAGCTCAAAAAGCGATTTTCTTACCGACAACCTTACAAGTGAAAAAACTTCTGGAAGAACAAGTGTTAGGACAGATTCATTATATAGAATTAAAAGCTGGATTTCCAAGTCGCTTTCCTGAAAACCATTGGATGTATCATCATGATCAAGGCGGCGGCACTCTATATGGAAGTGCAGCGTATACGATAGAACTTTTACAGTTTTTATGGAATAATCCGAAGATGGAGATAAGTGGCACATATTTACCATGTCCAGAAGGTGCGGATGAAATCTGTAATTTTCAGTTAAAACTTAATGACAGTATTCTGGTCTCTTCTACGATTGCGATGAATGTTGCACTAAAAAATGAAGCGGTGATTTATGGGGAAAAAGGGTATATTGAAATTCCAAATTATTGGAAAGCAAATGGTTTTACGTTGCATTTACACGATCAAGAGCCGATTCGTTATGATTTCCCATATACAAGTGAATTTGTATACGAAGTCGAACATATTCATAAGTGTATCTCAAAGGGACTATTGCAGAGTCCGATTATTGGGGAAACGCAAACTATGAATACGGTTCAGCTTGTAGAAGAACTATATACAAAGTGGGATATGAATTAGGAAGAAAGGAAAATGATAGGGAGTGATTCATGGTGAGAAAAACAGCAGCAATTTTATTAACTGTTATGTTACTTAGTCTGTCAGGTTGTTCTCAAAAAGAAGTATCAGTAGTTAAGACTTACGATGTGACAGATTCAGAACTTATCGAGGAATGCTTTGAAAACAATGAGCTTGTTACTATAGTAAAGTATTATGAAATGAGCGACGGCACATGGAAAACGGATGATTATATATATCAGTATAAGGTAGAGGTTACCGGAAGAATGAATAATGCGGTGAAAGACAGTATGTATGTTTTTTTGAGTAACACAAAAGATATTGCATTCGATCAAGCGTGGAAAGCAAGTGGATTAAGCAGCAATACAGATGACTATTTCAAAGAAGAGGAGACAAAACTTGTAGCTGTGAAATAGGAAGCTTTTATGAGATATACTTCTTAAAAAGAAGGGGCTTCTGTGTGCAGAGAAATCTATAATAACATGAATGATATGGTAGAGATCTTAGTATATCGTAGGCGAATAATCAAGTTGCATAACATAAGGCAATGCCGTATAATGATATATAGAAATGGTAGGAGGTGAAAAACTTATGGGAGTAAAAGAGTTACGCTTGCAAACTGGATTGAGTCAAAGTAAATTTGCAAAAATGTTTGAAATACCAGTCGCAACTTTGAAAGATTGGGAGCAAAAAAGAAGGAATCCACCAGTATATGTTATTAATATGATGAAGACGATCTTAGAATATAAAGGAATGATTATAAGTCAAAGCTATTTAGAAGAGTGCAAGGAAAGAAGAAAGAGTGTGGAAAATGCCATGTCTATTATGTTGAGTGCGACAAATGGTCCAGACGAGTTGTTTTTAACTGTGTTAGATTCTTACATTTTTGGGAAAATAACTTTAGAAGAAATGGAAGAGCGCATCAATAGGTTTGAATATTTGGAGGTGTAACGTATGAGAGGTGGGAAGAATTGTTACCCGGATAGTGATATATGAATTGAGTGATGTAACATCATGGAAGGAAGCAAAAGAATATTGTGAATCTCAAGGAGGCTATCTTGCAACTATTACAAGCAAGGAAGAAGATGAATTTGTGTTCTCGTATTTGCAGAATAACTTTGAGTATGAAAGTGCATATTTAGGGCTTACGGATCGAGATGAAGAAGGAACTTGGATATGGGATAATGGGGAAGAAGTCTCTTATATGAATTGGCATTCGGGAGAGCCGAACGGTGAAAATTCCAACGAAGACTTTGCAATGTATTATTATAAGTATTCGGATGGCTCTTGGAATGATGGTGATTTTGGAGAACTCACAGCAAATAGTGGGAAAGCATTTATTTGTGAATGGGAGAATTACACAACTACTGAAAACAATATTCAGGAAGAATTCGTAGAAGATCAACTCTTCGGCAGTTGGTTACAGATGAATTCGGATGATCCGATTATGCTAACGTTAAATGAAGATTCGACAATACAGTACTACAATACAGTTAGTCACGAAAGAGATTATAATAGCACATTTGAATGGGAGGACAGATTATATTTAAATTTGTTGAATCTTACGGATTCGGACGTCACAACTGTTCCTTATAAAGTTGAAATATGCGATGGACAGAATCCGTTACAGATGACTTTGACTCTGGAAAATGCACAAACTTCATCTGATAAGACACCATTATGTGGGATGGAGAAAATTATGGTAGGAACATATGAAAAGCTTAGTTTTTCAAAAGAACAATTGGAAACAATAAAAACTACTCTAGGAGTTCCGAAGGATATGGATGTCGTAATTGTACAAAGTCCACCATATTATTGGGAGGAGGGGCAGAGCTGGTTGACGCATGTGGTTATATATGATAAAAGTAATCACCATCTTGCTGAAGCTACTTTCTATTCAAAAACAGCAGAATTGTGTAGAGGCATGATTAAGTATGTGGGGTAATGTTAGATGAAACGGAGGAAATCTTGAAAAAATTAAAGGTATTCGAACAACAAGATTTATGATAGGATATAAACAAAAAAATTGCCATGTTCTATTAAGAGCGTGGCAATTTTTATTGTTTAGAATAAGACCTTTATAAATTTTATTTTAGTATAATGTGCGCTTTTCTTCTCGGCGCCGTTCTTTCATATTTTACATTTGGATATCCAAGTAACATACACGCTTTGATGGTTTTGCCGGAGATGCTGAGCCAATCTTTTAGCGCTTCGTTCTCATTTGCAATTCTTGCGAGATAACCGTTGTAGAGAGCACCGAGACCGGAAGCTACCGCCATGAGTTCCATATTCTGAGCGGCAAGTCCGGCATCTAAAGGCCAATCAGATGTGATGAAAAGCACAGCCGGGGCATTGCGGAATAAGTAATCATCATTCGGATTGTTTTTCCGACGGCGATTGAAGCTGACAAATGGAAGGAGTTCCTTTGGAAGCTGACTGGCACCCTGGGCCTCTACAGAGTCGATATAATCCCATACATATTTTTTCAGAGTTTCTAATTCATCCTGAACAAAGATGAAGTGACAGTCTTGATTGTTCTTGGCTGTTGCTGTGTATCGTCCGGCTTGAAGGATTAAATCGCGTTTTTCATCTTCAATTGGTTGTGCCTTGTAATCGCGGATACTTCTACGGAATTTGATGTTGTTCAACAGAGTTTCCGGTGAAAGAGAAAATGTGTCTGGGTCGTATTCTATAATATCGTTCATGTCATAGTCTGGGATAGAAACAGCATTGGTCGGGCAGATAGCAACGCAATGTCCACAAAGCAGACAATCTTTCGGAGGAACGGCAGTTCCATCCATTATTTGTATCGCAAGAGAGATACAGTCTTTGGCGCATTTTCCGCAGCCGATACATTTCTGGTTATCTATGGTTATCATTTTAAATTCCCCTTTCGTGTTCGATGTGTTAGGTTTATAAAAGAGACTTAAGTAGCTCACGTAGTACGTCTTCTACGCAATTTGTTGTATATTTTGCGTGGGAAGCCACTCCAGGAGCTGCTTTTTCCATTGCATAGCTTTCCCCTGCAAATTCCAGCATTTCAATATCATTTTGTTGATCGCCAAATGCCATGCATTCTTCCGGTTTGACATGAAAATATTCTGCAAAAGCTTGCAATGCCGTTCCTTTGTTTGCATTTGGAAGAACAAAATCTACCCATACAGTACCGGAAGTGGCCACAGGAATGAGGTCGTTATATTTTTCGTAAAAGTAACGCGCAGTATCGGCAATTGTAACATCATCATATACCGCGATTTTCAAGAAGGGCTCTTGAATTTCAGACACATCCGGTACGAGTTTAATATCGGAATGCAGAGTGTCCCGCATATGATAGAATACCTTTTCTGAATCGGTATAGTATGTATCTTGACAGGATAAAAGAATATGACAGTTTTTACGGTTGTGGATATCTTCCAAAATGCGAAGTCCTAATTCACGATCCATCGTTTCCATAGAAGTGATTTCTCCTTCGTGAAAGCATAGAGAACCATTTTCTGTAATATAGGAAATCTGGTCTTTTATAGGTGCGAATAATCGGTGCATGCTGGCGTACTGTCTTCCGCTTGCGGCGATGAAGTGGATTCCCTTTTCCTTTAATTTTAATATGAGATCAAATAGTTCCGGATTTAGAGATTGTGCATCATTCAAAAGCAATGTGCCGTCTAAATCGCTTGCAATTAGTTTTATCATAGTCAATTACCTCCGAAGTCATTATACCGTTGCATGGTAAGATGTGCAACTGAAAATACATTGGCGAAAAGAGGGATTTTTGGTATAATGATAAAAGATATTGTTTAAACACAGAAAAGAAAAGGAGAATAAAACTATGAGAATTGGAATTGGAAATGATCATTCAGCAGTAGAAATGAAACAGGAGATTACAGCATATTTAGAGGAGCTTGGACATGAAGTCGTGAATTACGGAACAGATTCTACAGCAAGCTGCGATTATCCGGAATATGGAGAAAAAGTAGGACGTGCTGTTGTAAATGGTGAGGTAGAAAAAGGAATCTTAATCTGTGGAACAGGTTTTGGAATTTCACTTGCAGCTAACAAAGTAAAAGGTGTGCGTGCTGTTGTATGTAGCGAACCATATACGGCAAAACTTTCTAGAATGCATAATGATGCCAATGTTTTAGCGTTTGGAGCAAGAGTTGTTGGAATTGAGATGGCAAAAATGATCGTGGATACATGGCTAAGCGCTGAATTTGAAGGTGGAAGACACCAAAGAAGAATTGATATGGTAATGGCGATAGAGGATAAATAAGGGAAAATGGGGTACGGAGAAGGCTTTTGTTTGTGAAAAAAGCTATAGATAATTGGTATAAATGATATAGGAAGAATTTATTTTACTTATTGTTTTAGGTGTGATAGAATACAGATGCTTTGGGGTAAGAAGCATAAATAATAGGAGAGGTAAGAAAATGAAAAAGAAAATCTTAAGCATGCTTTTAGCTGCTACGTTATCTGTTTCTATGCTTGCTGGCTGTGGAAAAACAGAAGAGAAAACACCGGCTAAAAACGAAACAAAAACAGAATATGTAAGCAAAAACGGTAATATCATGGTACTTACATTATTCCAAAACCCGAAAACATTAGACATTCAGAAAACAAATGCGGATTATTTTATTCCGCTTCAGATTTATGACCGCCTTGTAGACGTTGTTGTAAATGAAGCAGGTGAGACAGAGATTATTCCAAGTCTTGCTGAGAAATGGGATATTAGTGAGGATGGACTTACATATACATTCCATTTAAGAAAAGGTGTTAAATTTCACAACGGAGAAGAATTCAAAGCAGATGACGTATTGTTTACAATCGATAAAGCTGTAAATCCGGAAGAAGCTTGTGTGAATGCAGGTCAGTTCCAGGAAATTAAAGGATATCAGGAACGCCTTGATGGAAAGTCAGATGTAATTGAAGGTGTAAAAGTAATTGACGATTATACTGTAGCGATTACACTTTCAGCTCCATCAGCATCCTTCCTTGCAAGTATGACAGGTGCACCTGCATCTATTTACAATCGTAAAGCAGTAGAAGAAGGAAAAGATAAATTTGGTTTTGATCCACAATATACAGTTGGTACAGGATATATGAAATTTAAAGACTGGACACAGGATCAGGAAATCAATCTTGTAAGAAATGACGAGTACTTTAATACACCAGCAAAAATCGAAGGTGTACGTTATTTAATGAATATTGATGCTTCTACAGAACGTATGATGTTTGAAAACGGTGAGTTAGATTACATGTCAGTAAAGCAGGAAAATCTTGAATATTTCCAGAATAGCGAATTTTGGAAAGATCAGTTAATCGGATATCAGCCTCCAAGTATGGATTATATTGTATTCAATCAGAAAGATGAATTTATGGCTGATGAAAATATTAGAAAAGCAGTTCAGGCTGCAATCAACCGTGACTTAATTAACCAGAATTTCTATAATGGAGAAGCTACATTATTAAACGGAGTACTTCCTCCAGCAATTCCAGGCTACAATGAAGAACAGCCAGAAATCAAATATGATGTAGAAACAGCTAAAAAATTATTAAAAGATGCAGGACATGAATCAGATGTAACACTTACAATTCTTCAGAATGGAGAAAGTAGTTATACACATCCAATCAATGAAATGATTCAGTCAATGCTTGGAGAAGTAGGAATTAAGGCAGAAATCAAAAATATGGATATGACTTCTTATTGGGATACAGTTGCAAGTGGCGAAGGATTCTCATTGACACTTGGGCCGGTAACAGCAGATGTTCCAGATCCAGGTTCATTCTTTACAACATTTACTGTAGAGAGCAGCGCTTCTAATGGATACAATATCACAGACAAGGATTTAAGTGATCGTATTAAGAAAGCAAATGGACTTCTTGATGCAGAGGAAAGAATTGCAGCGCTTCAAGGATTAGAGGCAGAAATTGTTACAGAGAAAGCATTATATTTACCAATTGCAGCAGAGAAACGTACATGTATTATTAGCCCAAGACTTAAGAACTTCCAGCTTGGATGGCAGGGATGGGTTTGCTGTTCAACACATAATGTAGAAATTGATGAATCTTATAACAAATAAATAAGAATAATTCAGGAGAAAGGTGTCGTTCTTGATACCTTTCTTCATGAAAGTATGTAGGAAAGTGTGTATGAGAATGCACACTTTTATACATATAGGGAGAAAACATATGCGAAAATATATTGGAAAACGAATTGCGGTATCTATTCCAATTCTTTTGGGAGTAATAATGATCACATTTATTTTGATGAATCTTATCCCTGGAAACGCGGTTACTGCAATGATGTCAAACAAAATTAATAATGAGACAGTTGCCAGAGTGGAAGCGGAAATGCATTTGAATGATCCGATTCTGGTTCGTTTTGGATTGTATATGAAAGATTTGTTGCGTGGAGACCTAGGGACTTCCTTTGTTATGAATCAGCCGGTTGCAAATTTAATCAAAAATGCATTTCCAAATACAATAAAATTGGCTGTATCGGCTATTATATTTGCCTGGGGACTGGGGATTCCGGTGGGAATTATCAGTGCATTGAAGAAAAATACAATTTTAGATAAATTATTTATGGGCGTTTCGTTGATGGGAATATCCATGCCGACTTTTTCTATTGGAATTATTTTACAATATTTGATAGCTTACAAATTGAAATGGCTGCCAATTAGTGGATTTACAACAACTGCGCATTTGGTTTTACCATCCATTGTTTTGGGATGGAGTATGGCAGGTGAGATTTCTCGTCTGATCCGGACGAATTTGATTGATGTTATTCAGGCAGATTATATTACAACTGCGAAAGCAAAAGGACAGACGCGGATGGGAATTGTTATTTTTCATGCATTGAAGATGTCTATTTTGCCGGTAATCACAATTATGATGATGCAGTTTACATCTTTGCTTGGTGGCGCCTTAATTACAGAAAATATTTTCAGTATTCCGGGAATCGGAACATTGTCAATTTCTGCGTTAACGAATAGAGATATTCCGCTTTTGCAGGGAACTATTATTCTTAGTACGATGTTGATTATTATTGGAAATTTAATTGCAGATATTATTTACGCACTGGCAGATCCTAGAGTGCGATACGATTAGGAGGAAAGCATGAAAAATAAAATGAAAAATGCCGGCAGAAATATATTGAAATATATAAAAGAAGATCCTGTGGGATTTATTAGTCTGCTTATGATTTTAGTATTTATTTTTCTGGCGGTTTTTGCAGATGTGATTGCGCCATATGGAATTAATGAGACGCAGTACACGAAGCCGAAAATGGCGCCTTCTGCAGAGCATATTTTTGGGACAGATGAATTAAGCAGAGACATTTTCAGCCGTATTCTATATGCATCTAGAATATCACTGTTTATTGGATTTGTGCCAACAACGATTAATCTGATTATTGGAACCTTTTTGGGAATGGTCGCAGGAATGACTTCATCAAAATTGTTGGATACATGTATTATGCGATTGGTAGATATCGTGTTGTCTTATCCGTTTATGATCCTTGCAATGGCAATTGTCTACAATCTTGGCGCTAGTACAAAAAACTTGATGTTGGCGTTAATCCTTGTCGGTTGGGCAGGAACTGCAAGAACAGTACGGGCACAGACGTTATCGTTGAAGAATAGTACTTATATTGAAGCGGCCAGATCAATGGGTGTTAGTAAATGGAAAATTATGATAAAACATATTTTGCCCAATATTCGTTCTATGTTGCTTGTACTTTATACAATGTCTATTCCGGTTGCGATTCTTTCAGAAGCCGGTTTGAGTTTTCTTGGATTTGGTGCGCAGCCACCACAAACTAGCCTTGGGGTTATGGTATCGAAAGGCAGAACGTATTTATTTGATGCTCCTTGGATTTCTTTGGCTCCGGCAATTTATATTCTTCTTATTTCTTTATGTTTGAATTTCTTTGGAGATAGTTTGCGAGATTTGCTTGATCCGAAACGTACGGCTAAGTAAAGGAGGAGTAAGATGGAAGACGTGTTATTAGAGGTAAAAGATATTACAATTGGTGACCCAAAATCGAAAAATGCGATTGTAGATAAAGTGAATATCAAAGTAAAAAAGAAAGAGATCGTAGGAATTGTCGGTGAGTCAGGATGTGGAAAAAGTATGACGAGTTTAGCTGTCATGCAGCTCATGCCAGTCAATATTAAAGTGAAATCTGGAGAAATCCTGTTTCGTGGAGAAGATCTGACAAATTTAAAAGAAAAAGAGTTACGAAAAATCCGTGGTAAAGATATCTCGATGATTTTTCAAGAGCCGGTGCGTGCTCTTCATCCACTTCATAAAGTAGGGAAACAGATTGAAGAAAGTTTGAAATTGCATTCTGACTTATCAAAAGAGGAATTGAAAAAGAAAACCATTGCGTTAATGGAATCTGTTGGAATTCCGGATGCACAGTTACGCTATAATCAATATCCTCATCAACTTTCCGGAGGTTTGAATCAACGTGTGATGATTGCAATGGCAATTGCGGCGAATCCTTCTTTGATCATTGCAGATGAACCTACAACAGCGTTGGATGTGACTATACAGGCTCAGATTTTACAACTGTTACGTTCATTAAGAGAAACGTTGAGTGTTTCCATTATATTGATTTCACATGACTTAGCTGTGATTTGTGAAAATTGCGATTATGTGTATGTTATGTATTGTGGACAGATTGTGGAAGAAGCGGATGTACAGACATTTTTTCAAGCGCCGAAACATCCATATACACAGGCATTAATACAGGCATCACCAGATCCAGAAAAGAAAATCGAACAATTGATGTCAATTCAAGGAATGGTGCCATCAATCGAAAATATTCCGAGTGGATGCAGATTTGCGGAAAGATGTCCGTATCAATCAGAGCAGTGTATAAAAGAAAAACCGGAATTATACCAACAGAAAGATGGAACAAGAGTAAGATGTTTCTTGTATGAAGAGGGTTAGTAGCTTATGAATAAATCATTAATTGTAGCAAAAGATATTAGTAAGACATTTGTAACAAAGGGTCTGTTTAGTGGAAAGAAAGAAAATCACGTGTTACATCATGTGGATTTGGAAATATATAATAATGAGACGTTGGCGCTCGTTGGAGAGTCTGGTTGCGGAAAGACAACATTGGGAAGAATTATCCTGGGGTTAGAGACACCATCAGAAGGAAATGTTTATTTTGACGGAAAAGACGTATTTGCCAAAAAGGAAGAAAAAGGAGAAATCCGTAGAAACATGCAAATGGTGTTTCAAGACCCGTATGCTTCATTGGATCCGAAAATGAAAGCGGAAGATATCCTCTTGGAACCACTTTTGGCAAATAAAGTGTACAAGGGAAAAGAAGATGGCAGAAAGAAAGTAAGGGAACTGTTAGAGACAGTTGGGTTAAATGAAACCCATATGAAACGTTATCCATATCAGTTTTCAGGTGGGCAGAGGCAGAGAATTGGAATTGCCAGAGCTTTGGCGTTAGAGCCGGCATTCATTGCTTGTGATGAGCCAGTTTCCGCGTTGGATGTTTCTGTACAGGCGCAGATTTTGAACTTACTAAAAGACATTCAGAGTCAGAGGAATTTAAGTTTGCTTTTTATTTCGCACGATTTGGGAGTTGTGCGTTATATTGCAGATCGAGTTGTGATTATGTATCTTGGAAGAATTTGTGAGATTGGACCGGTTGAAGAAGTATACAACCATTCGAAACATCCTTACACAGAATATTTGATTCGATCTGTACCAAAAATGAGACTTCCAAATCCGGAAGAGAGAAATAAGAAAGAAACAGTACGTGAAGCAAATGAAATTATAGTAGAAAAGAGAGAAAATATGTGTCCATTTTATTCGCGGTGTAAATATCGTACTTCTGTTTGTCAGGAAAAATATCCAGAGCAACAAGAAGAGAATGGAACAAAGTTCTTTTGTCATCATCATTTATAAAATTTCAGAGGATTGTAAGCGATAGATGAGAATCCCTTCTTTAATATTTAGAAATATGTAGAATTGCAAAAGGTGTTTCTAAGGCTGGTTTGAGTGCCTTAGAAACACCTTTTACTATTATTTTCCGCAAATAGCGCAACCTAATTGGCAGCCGGTTGGAGTACCGGCGCATCCGCCCATTGCAGTTTCACGCAATTCGAAAGGAAGGCTTTTTCCTACGTGGTACATGGATTCTGCCATCTCATCGAATGGAATTGGATGTTCTACACCTGCCAAAGCAAGTTCTGCGGAGGTGATAGCATTCGCAACACCGATGGCATTTCGTGTCTGACATGGAGCCTCTACAAGTCCGGCGATTGGATCACACACAAGTCCAAGTAAGTTAGACATAGCATGTACAGCAGCCGATAAGCATTGTTTTGGTGTTCCGCCCATCAGTTCAACGATGGCGCTTGCAGCCATAGCAGATGCTGCACCAACCTCAGCCTGGCATCCGGCTTCTGCTCCTGACACAGAGGCATTGCGCATCAAAATATATCCTACGGCGCTGGCGTTGAGAAGCCCGCTGTAAAGCTCTTCGTCAGAGAACCCTTTTTCTTCCTGAAGCGCCATTAAGATTCCCGGAAGAACACCGGAAGAGCCTGCAGTCGGAGCGGCAACAATGAGTCCCATTGAGGCGTTCACTTCCAAAACAGCCATACTGTATGCCATAGCTTTGGAAAGCATGGAACCAGCGACGCTCTGCGAAGTTTCAGCATGGTCGTGAATCATTTTGGCCTCTCCGCCGATCAATCCACCGATGGATTTACCTGGTTTTTCGATTGGACGGTGGGAAGAGTTATGCATGATTTCAAGAACTTTTTCAAGTTTCTTATCTACTTCTTCACTTGTCAGTGTTCCCATTGTCACTTCCCGTTCTTTCATAGCAACCGATATTTTAATCTGTTCTTTTTCACATATATCTAATAAAGCTTGTCCGTTATAAAAATCCATTTTTCCTACCTCCTACATCTCGATGAGCATCAAATCCTGTACGTTTGGATTGATCTTAATATACTGTAAAATGTCCCTTGGAATCGGTTCGTCGGATTCTACAACTGTAAATGCAGTAGTGCCTTTGTCTTCACGGAAAAGACGCATGAATGCGATATTGATATTGTGAACGCTCAAGCATTGTGTAATGTGTGCGACCACACCCGGTTTATCGATCTGTTGAACGATAAGGGTACTGTATTCACCTGTAAATTCTACATCAATGTTGTTGATGCGTACAATCTTCATTTTACCACCGCCGATGGATTCGCCGCGTACAAATAGTGTATGGCCGTCTTCATCTTCAAAGAAAATATCAGCTGTATTTGGATGGTTTGTTATCGTCTTTTCATCTGGGATAAAATGGTATTCTACGCCCATTTCGTCTGCAATCTGAAATGCATCTCGGATTCTTTCATCGTCTGTATCAAAGCCAAGTGTTCCACCAAGAAGCGCTTTGTCTGTGCCGTGTCCTTTGTATGTCTTGGCAAAAGAACCATAAAGGGTAAACGTAACTTTTTTAATTGGGCGTCCGTACATCTTTCTTGCAAGAAGAGCAATGGCTACGGCGCCGGCTGTATGGGAGCTGGATGGACCAATCATATTTGGACCGATCACATCAAAAATACTAAGAAAATTCATGGTTTTCCTCCTGATCTGTTTACAATTTCATTGTTTCTATTATATCATGATTGTGGAGGTAAGAAAATGAGAAATATAATAATTTATGTGTGTATGATTAATGCAATTGCATTTTTCCTATATGGTTTGGATAAGCAGAAGGCAAAACGTCGCCAATGGAGGATCCCGGAGGCTACACTTTTGGGGGTTGCGGTAATCGGAGGTTCTATTGGGGCATTTTGGGGAATGCAGGTATTTCGTCATAAGACGAAAAAACCAAAGTTCTATATAGGGGTGCCGGTAATCTTTATATTGCAGGTAATTGGAATAGGGGTTATTTTTTCGTAAAAAGGAAGAAGATTTCCTTTTTACGGGGTCCTTTAAATTTTGTGAGGATTTCAAAGAAAAGAGATTAGGAAAATAGTAAAGTATAGATAGTAATACCCCTTGAAAAATATGGATTGGACATTTTTTAAGGGGTATTTTTGTTAAGCGAATGGTTCTAAGCTTCGTGTCAAAATTCCATTCATATGTGCAATAGCTGTTCCGTAGTTGGTAATTGGTACATTCTGATCTTTGGCACAGCGGAGACGGTATTTCATCTCTCGTTCGTTTAAAGTACAGCCGCCGCAATGAATGATTAGGCTGTATTTTGATAAATCTTCCGGAAATTCTGTTCCACTCGTAAATTCTAAATTCAAATCTGCTTGCGTATAGTTTTTCAGAAGGCGTGGAATCTTGACCGTTCCGATATCTTCGCATTGTCTGTGGTGTGTACAGCCTTCGGAGATTAAGATGGTGTCTCCATCTTTTAACTGCTCAATAGCATGTGCGCCATTGGCCACAATGTCCAAATCTCCCTTATGTCTTGCAAAAAGAATAGAGAAAGAAGTGAGAGGAATATCTTCCGGTACAATTTTTGCCACTTCTTTGAATGCTTGACTGTCGGTAATGACAAGGGCAGGTTTTTTTCCTAGATTATTAAGTGTTTCTTTTAACTCTGTATCTTTTACGACAACGGAAACGGCTCCTGCTTCTAAAATATCTCGAATAGTTTGTTGCTGCGGAAGAATCAGACGTCCCTTTGGAGCGGAGCTGTCGATCGGAACAACAAGCACAACGAAATCATTTGATTTTAGCAGATCTCTTACAATCGGAAGAGAATCAGCTGATTTTGGAGCGAGCGCGGCAATCCGTTCTTTTAATTCATGGATATGTGTGCCTGTAGATGCGCTGACAGAGATAGTATTGTCTGATTGGGAAGCAGCTTCCGTAAATATATCACATTTGTTATATACAATCAGGTATGGAATGTTTTTATTCTGGATTCTGGAAAGTATTTTTTCATCTTCTATTGTTATTCCAATAGAACTATCCACTACAAGTAAGGCAATATCGGTTTTATTCAAAATCTGGTAAGCTTTTTTGATACGAAGTTCGCCTAATTCTCCTTCGTCATCTAATCCAGGAGTGTCGATTAAGACAACCGGACCAAGAGGGAGGAGCTCCATTGCTTTTAAAACCGGATCGGTTGTTGTTCCCTTAATGTCAGAGACAATGGCAAGATTCTGTCCGGTGATGGCATTGATAATGCTGGATTTCCCAGCATTACGTCTGCCGAAGATTCCAATATGGATTCTGTCGGCAGAAGGTGTGCTGTTTAAACTCATAGGAACCTCCTAGAATCGAAAGTCGCGGCGATTTTCGTTTTCAATTGCTTTTAGATTCTCGATAACAATCTGACGAACCTTTTCGTTTGGAATCTGTTTGATTTCTTCTTCAATCACATGTTCGCCTACTTTTTTCGTAGCTTCGGAAGCGTAGTCCATTAAGTATTCTTTTAAGGTCATCAATGCGTTTGGCTGGCAGCAATTTTGAATCTGTCCGCTTTTGCAAAGTGACATGAAACGGTCGCCTGTTCTTCCTTCACGGTAGCAGGCAGTACAGAAGCTTGGGATATATCCTAGATCCATAAGCCATTTCACTACTTCGTCCAAAGTACGAGTATCACTGACATCAAACTGCTCAGATTTGTTATCTTCCGGTTCCGGTTCTGCGTATCCGCCGACGCTTGTCTTAGAACCACCGCTGATCTGAGAAACGCCAAGGTGGAGTACGCGTTCACGGCAAGCTTTACTTTCTCTTGTAGAAATGATCATGCCCGTATATGGAACAGCGATACGGATACATGCTACGATTTTTGCAAATGTGTCATCATCGATACCGTTGTCAAAAGAATCTGCATCAATATCATCGGCATGACGAAGTCTTGGAACACTGATCGTATGCGGACCAACACCGTATACGGCTTCTAAATGTTCTGCATGCATCAAAAGTCCGGCTAACTCATAGCGGTATTTATCAAGCCCGAAGAGAACGCCGATACCTACATCATCAATACCACCTTCCATTGCACGGTCCATAGCGGTTGTGTGATAATCGTAATCATGCTTTGGTCCTGTTGGATGAAGTTCCAAATAACTTTCCTTGTGATAAGTTTCCTGGAATAAAATATAAGTTCCGATGCCGGCTTCTTTTAGCTTTCTATAGTTTTCCACAGTCGTTGCCGCAATATTTACATTGATACGGCGAATGGCTCCGTTTTTATGCTTGATACTGTAAATCGTCCTGATCGATTCTAATACATATTCAATTGGGCTCATTACAGGATCTTCCCCCGTCTCAAGAGCAAGACGTTTATGTCCCATGTCCTGTAAGGCGATAACCTCTTTACGAATCTCGTCCTGTGTCAGCTTTTTACGAGCAATATGCTTATTTTTCATGTGGTATGGGCAGTAGGTACAGCCGTTTACACAGTAGTTGGAGAGGTAGAGCGGTGCAAACATTACAATACGATTGCCGTAGAAATCTTTTTTGATCTGCTCTGCAAGAGCATAAATCTCTTGGTTTTTCTCCTCGATATCACAATCTAACAACACAACTGCTTCTCGGTGTGTCAGACCTTTTCGAAGTTTCGCTTTCTCGATGATAGAAGAAATCAACTCTTCATTATGCTTGTTTGCCTCAGCGTAGGCAAGAGTTTCTAAGATTTCCTCGTGGTTGATAAATTCATCTGGATTTTTTGAAACTGGATTGTACATAATTTCCTCCTTTGGGGACGTACACTTTTTACACTTTACTACGTCCCTAATTTACTTTTTCTATGTCCCTTTTTGAAAAATGCCCTGTCCCTTTTTAATTGAGCGAGTCGCCGCGGGCAATTACAATACGATAACCGATAGATTCCATTCGCTGTTTTAAATCAGCAATGCATTCTGCGGATTCAGCGCCCATACAGAGTTTGTTGTCATATAGGCTATAGTTTTTTCTGACATCTACCGGAGACAGGTTCGGCATGATGACGTTGGCTCCGGCTAAGATTCCACGTTCTCGACCATCTGGTGCGATAGTGCCAAGGGCGGTTGTTGCCGGTAATAGAACTTTTGGAAGCATCAGGCGGATGAGTCCGAGCATGAAAAGTGTGAGTTCTAATGTTCCGCCATGGAAGTCTTTGAACGGGGTGTCATGGTGCGGAATGAATGGGCCGATGCCAACCATCTGTGGATTCAGTTCTTTCAGAAACAGCATGTCTTCTGCGAGATTTTCTGCAGTCTGGTAGGGAGAGCCTACCATGAACCCGGTACCGACTTGATAGCCGATTGTTTTTAAATCCCAAAGACATTGTTGTCTTGTTTTGACGTTTAAGCTTGCTGGATGCAGTTTGGAATAGTGTGCAGAATCATATGTTTCATGTCGCAATAGATATCGATCTGCTCCGGCATCGAAAAACGCTTGATACGTTTCAAGAGATTTTTCACCGATGGAAAGGGTGATGGCGCAATCCGGATAAGTGTTGCGGATTTCCTGAATGATATCAAGCATGCGGTCATCGGTAAAATATCCGTCTTCTCCCCCTTGGAGTACGAAGGTTCGAAATCCTAACTGATAGCCGCTTTCGCAGCAGGATAAAATCTGTTCTTTCGTTAGACGATACCGAGTGACGTTTCCATTACTTTTTCGAATGCCGCAGTAGAGGCAATCGTTTTTGCAGTAGTTGGTAAATTCCATGAGTCCTCGGATATAGACATCTTTTCCATAATGAAGTCCTCGTACTTCTCGTGCATGTTGAAAGACATAGTCTGCAAGCTCTGGCGTTCGATTTTGAATCAGGGCTGTCCATTCTTCTTTGGACAAATTCCCATTTTCTCTTAGTTTGTCGATGAGTTGTTTCATATGTGCTCCCTTATTGCTTTGTGTAAGTTGTTTTTGTATTGATACCGGGCAGCATTCCCAGTTTTCCGGAAAGAGAGCTGATGACATCATTAGGTGCATCGATGGCAACACTTATGATAGAAACCTTTTTCTCCCGGTAAGGAATACCCATGCGTCCGATGATGTAGTCTCCGTATTCTGACAATAGAGCGTTCAATTGTTCAATGGATTCGTGACTTTCTACGATAATGCCAATTAGTGCGATTCGTGTATCCATAATTCCTCCTTTTTGATTGGATTTGTAACAAAAAAATACCTTGCATCATAAGACGCAAGGTATGAAAAAGGGTATAGAATCCCCTTGATTTTTCATTCTGTGCGCCTTTTTACTTAGGTGTTACCCTTCATAATCAGTACGTTTTCTAAAAGTATAGCATGAGGTGAAGGAAGTAACAAGTATCGTTTATTCTTTGTCAAATATTGCATTTATGCATGGATTTTATATAATAGAAATCAGAATAAAGATGTGAGGAAGAGAGAGATGAATACACAGAAAAAAGGACTTTGGCAAGTTCATATTGCAGTTTTATTATTTGGAATGTCCAGTTTATTTGCGAAGATGGTAGATCTTCCTGGAATTGTGATTACCTTTGGAAGGGTGCTGTTTTCTTCGTTATTTTTATGGTTGATGCTAAAGATGAGGAAAACGGAGATTCGATTAACAAATAAGAAGGATTATGGCGCTTTTTTTATAGCGGGTATTATTCTTGCCGTTCATTGGACAACATTCATGTTGTCGATTCAATTATCGACAGTGGCGGTGGGAACAATCACATTTTCTACATTCCCATTATTTGTTACGTTTTTGGAACCGTATTTGTTTCATGAAAAATTAAAGACGTCTAGTGTGATCAGTGCATTTGTTATGCTGGTGGGGGTATTGTTTATCGTGCCGGAGTTTCAGCTTTCCAACAGCATGACGCAAGGTGTGCTGCTTGGAATGGTGTGCAGTTTTTCTTATGCGGTGCTGTCCCTTTGGAACCGGAAGTTTGTAAGTACATATCAAGGAAGTATCGTTTCATTTTATGAACAGGGGTCTGCGGCGATCGTTTTGCTTCCGGCAATGTTTTTCATACGTCCGACAGTAACCAAGATGGACGTGGCAGGACTTTTATTGTATGGGATTGTATGTACGGCAATCGCACATTCCATGTTTATCGAAGGACTAAAACATATTCGAGTGCAGACAGCAGGGATCATATCCGGTTTGGAATCGGTGTATGGGATTGTGGCGGCAATCTTTTTGTTACACGAGATTCCGACAGGGAAGGAGTTAATCGGAGGAGCAATCATACTTGGAGTTGTGTTTTATAATACCGTAAAATCAGAGTAGAACAGGAGAATAGAAATGAGAACGATTATTTCACCGGCAAAAAATATGAAGGTTAGAACGCGAGATGAGCTTACACTTTCTAAATGCAGATTCCCAGAGAAAACAGAAACAGTTATCCAAACTTTGAAAAAGTGTACGCCTTGGGATTTGGAAAGCTATATGAAGATCAATGAAAAATTAGCTGGCGAAGCATTTGCAGATATACAGGCATTTTCTATGGAAAAAGAGGGGACGGCAGCAGTATTGACATATGATGGACTGGTATTTAAGCACATGGATGCGGTGAACTGGGATTTGGAGACGTTGCAGTATGCGCAGGAGCATTTGAGGATTTTAAGTGCATGTTACGGAGCGCTTGGCGCACTGGATGCGATTGAGCCTTATCGATTGGAAATGCAATGCAAGCTTCCGATCGAAGGACATAATCTCTATGAGTTTTGGGGAGATGAGATTTATCGGGAAGTGTATTGTGATGAGGAGACTGTGCTCAATTTGGCTTCGGAAGAATATGCGAAGTGCGTGAGAAAATATGCGAAAAAGGATTGCCTGATTGATGTAGAGTTTTTGACTATGCACAAAGGAAAGTTAAAAACACTTGCGACGCTAGCGAAGATGGCGAGAGGTCATATGGTACAGTATGTGATGGAGAATCGGATTGAAGATCCGGAAGATATCAAGAAGTTTGATTGGAATGGTTATACATATGAACCAAGTCTTTCCAATGAAAAGAAATATGTGTTTGTGGCAAGGTAGGAGATAGAGAATGCGTTGGCATTCTCTATTTTTTCAATGGAGTAATCTGCAAAGTATACCCTAGAGCTTGTAAAATCTTTAAAAGACTATTGAGCTGAGGTGAGTGTTTGCCACGCTCAAGCCGACCAATAGCAGATTGGGGAACACCACAGAGCTCGGCAAGCTCTTTCTGAGAAAGTCCTTTTTCCTGACGTGCGGAGATTAAGGTTTGAATCAGATTTTTTTCTAAAGATATTAAGGATTCCTCTTCCGGTGTTAAGTTTAATGTTGAACGAAAAGATTTCCAATCGTTTGTCATGAGATACCATTCCTTTCTAAATAATCTTTTAAGTTGTTTTTTGCCTTTTTTATAAAATAGTATATTATACATTGTTCTCCTTTGTTATAACAAATTTGATATTAAAACAAGTAGAAATCTGTTACATATGATAAAAATAAATTGTCAATTGAATACCGTTCGACGAATGTCGGATTTGTTTGATAGAAGGGCTCTTTTGGAGCCCTTTTGAAAATCTGAATAAATTGATGATTACATTTTTTCCGGTGCCGGATAGTCCACACCGAAAGTTTCTACAGTTACTGTTTTCATTCTCTGATCTTCTAGAGGTTTGTCGCGGAAATCTGTAGCTGTTTCTGCAATCGCGTTGACAACGTCCATACCTTCGATTACTTTACCAAAAGCAGCGTAAGCGCCGTCAAGGTGTGGAGATTTTTCATGCATGATGAAAAACTGTGAACCAGCAGAGTTCGGCATCATGGTACGAGCCATAGAAAGAACACCTGGTTCATGTTTCAGATTGTTTGTGAAACCGTTCTGAGCGAACTCTCCTTTGATGCTGTAACCTGGTCCGCCTGTACCTGTTCCCTGCGGACATCCGCCCTGAAGCATGAAGCCGCGGATGACACGGTGAAAGATAATTCCATTGTAAAAACCTGCGTTTACAAGGGAGATGAAGTTGTTTACTGTATTTGGAGCAATCTCAGGATATAACTCTGCTTTGATGATGTCTCCATTTTCCATTTCAAATGTTACAATTGGATTTGCCATTTTGAAATCTTCCTTTCTGTTTTGTTCTCTTCTCCTATTGTATCGGGGGCAAAAATATTTGTCAACGGATATCAAGCAATTCATAGTTACCCCATAATAATGTCGGAAGTAAGGATGCTTGTGAGAAGATGGGAAGCTTCTTCGCGAATTTGGTCAAGAGGCATATTTTCTGCATGACATTCATTGATGAATCCGACGATACCATAGCAGAGGAATCCGGCAATCTTTCTTGCGGAATAGCGAAGATTTAGTGTTCTCCCTTCTCGATCGGTGTAAGCTTCGATTGTTTTTAATACATAATTATAGAAAGAAAAGGCGAGAAATGGATTTTTATCCGGTCTTGTGTGCCGGAAAAACGGATAATTATCATAGTATAAGTCCAAAAGCGTATACAAGACATTTCGATAATTTGCTGCCAAATTTCTGTCGGGATTATTTTCATGCTGCATTTTTCGATACTTGTCTGTACCGATGCGAATCATATCTTGAAAAATATCGTCCACAAGTGCATATTTGTCATTGTAATGCGTATAGAATGTGATACGGCTTATATCTGCGCGTTTGCACAGCTCCGTAATGGTAATTTGTTCAAAGGTCATATCAGAAAGCATTTCGACCAAAGTTTCTTTTAGATTTTTCTTTGTTTTTTTAATACGTCTATCTTCCATATAGTTTACAATTTCTCCAATCTGTATAAGTAATTTACAAAAATCAAATATTGTAAATTGACTACAACTATTCAATTGCTATAATTTTAACATGTGTTAAAATATCGGTCAATGTGTCAGTTATTGGAAAGGAAGATCATTTATGCAAAAAGTTGCAATCATGGCAGACAGCAATTGTGGAATTTTCCCGGAAGAGGGCAAAAAACTGGGAGTTTCTATTATCCCAATGCCAGTTATCATTGAAGAAATTACATATTATGAGGGCGTGGATATTACAATAGAAGAATTTTATAGAAAGCAGGCAGAAGGTGTTGAGATTACATCATCATTGCCATCGCCAGGTATCGTAATGGATATGTGGGACGAACTCTTAAAGGATCATGAGGAAGTAGTTTACATTCCGATGACAAGTGGACTTAGCAGTTCCTGCGCCAATGCCAAGATGCTTGCACAAGATTATGAGGGCAGAGTTCATGTTGTAGACAATCACAGAATTTCTGTCACACAGGCACAGTCAGTCTTTGATGCACTTGAGATGGCAGAAAAAGGAATGTCAGGGGCAGAGATTTGCGAGACTCTTGAAAGAGAGGCGCTAGACGCCAGTATTTATATTGCAGTAGATACGTTGGAATATTTGAAAAAAGGTGGAAGAGTTACTGCTGCGGGAGCAGCAATCGGAACAGTATTGAATATCAAACCGGTTTTGACAATTCAAGGAGAGAAACTGGATGCTTTTGCGAAAGTACGTGGAATGAAATCCGCATTTAAGACAATGTGTAAAGCATTAAAAAAGGATATAGATGGAAGATTTCATGAGCTGCATGAGAAGGGAGAACTATATCTGGGAATTGCCAACACCTATATGGAACCGGAAACTTTGGAAATGTGGAAAAAAGAATTGGAAAAGGCATTTCCGGGGGAAAAGATCATGCATTATCCGTTGACACTCAGTATTGGCTGTCATATCGGACCGGGCGGATTAGGAATCGGTTGTGTAAGAAAAGGAGAAGTCTTGTAAGGAGGACTTGAATAATCCACCATTCTTCGTTAAAATGGAAAAGGTTGAAGAATGGAGGAAAGAACATGGAAAAATTTATGAGGAAACCAAGTGTCGTAGCCATTCTTGCATTGGTATGCTGTGCCTTATGGGGCAGTGCATTTCCATGCGTCAAGATTGGCTACGATTTATTTTGTATTGAAGAAGTAGGAAGTCAGATTTTATTTGCGGGATATCGATTTTTTCTGGCAGGAATCTTTACATGGATATTAGGCTGTATGTTTGAAAAAAGGATTCTTACCATGAAAAAGTCATCGATTCCTTATGTGTGTGGACAGGGATTGTTACAGACAACATTGCAGTATTTCTTTTTCTATATTGGATTAGCAAATACTACAGGAGCAAAAGGGTCTGTAATCAATGCCGCGAATGCATTTGTATCGATTCTTGTGGCGCCGCTTTTGATCAAATCTGAGAAGATGACGTGGAGAAAAGCTTTAGGCTGCATCTTGGGATTTGCAGGAGTGATTATCATTAACATTGCGCCAGGAGCATGGGGCAGTGGATTCAAGCTTACGGGAGAAGGCTTTGTATTTATATGTGCTGTGATGTATGGAACAAGTTCCGTTACATTGAAATTGATTTCCCACCGAGAATCTCCAATGACGCTGACTGCATACCAGTTGTTATTCGGAGGCGGTGTATTGGCTTTGATTGGATTCTTTGCAGGAGGGCATGTAACAGGCTTTACAGTAAAATCAACATTGCTGCTTGTTTACCTGGCGTTATTAACAACGATCTCTTTCTGTATCTGGACGACACTTCTAAAATACAATCCGGTAGGAAAGGTTACGATATTTGCATTCAGTATTCCGATTTTTGGAGTTGCCCTCTCCGCAATCCTCCTTGGAGAACAGATTGCATCTTTGAAAACGGTAATCGCTTTGGTCTGTGTGAGTATCGGAATTTTAGTTGTAAATACGGAGAAAGCGACTGTTGCAAATCCGAAGTAGTTGCAGTACAATACACACAGCAGCAACGTAGTTAAAAGAGGAAACGCGTATGAGCATGATTAAGACAGAAAAATTAGTATTTGAATATGAAAAGATGGATGACGAAGGAAATATCATCGGAACGCACAGAGCGCTCGACGAAGTGAATCTCGACATAGAACCGGGGCAGTTCATTGCAATTCTTGGACATAACGGTTCGGGGAAATCTACATTGGCAAAGCAAATGAATGCGATTCTGACACCGACTGGCGGAACGATGTGGGTAAACGGAAGAGACACGAAAGACATGGATCAAGTCTGGGAGATCAGACAGACAGCAGGAATGGTGTTTCAGAACCCGGACAACCAGATCATCGGGACGGTTGTGGAAGAAGATGTTGGCTTTGGACCTGAGAATCTTGGAGTGCCAACAGATGAGATTTGGGAGAGAGTGGAGAAGAGTCTTCAAAAAGTCGGTATGATCGAGTATCGCCATCATTCACCGAATAAGTTGTCGGGAGGACAGAAGCAGAGAGTAGCGATTGCCGGTGTAATTGCTATGCAGCCAAAATGTATTGTGCTAGATGAGCCGACTGCGATGTTAGACCCGAATGGTCGAAAAGAAGTGATTCAGACGATAGAAGAGCTTCGAAGAAAAGAAAAGGTGACGGTTATCCTAATCACTCATTATATGGAAGAGGTTGTAGGGGCAGATCGCGTCATTGTAATGGATAAAGGACATGTTGTGATGGAAGGAACTCCGCGAGGAATTTTCAGCCGCGTAGAAGAATTGAAAAAGTACAGGTTGGATGTTCCGCAGGTGACTCTTTTGGCATATGAACTTCAGAAAAAAGGTGTCAAGCTGCCGGACGGAATTCTCAGTATAGAGGAGTTGGTAAAAGAATTATGTCAATCAAATTAGAACATATCAATTATATTTACGGAGAAGGTACTGCTTATCGAAAACATGCCTTAAAAGATGTTAGCCTTGAAATCCCACACGGGCAGTTTGTTGGAATTATCGGACATACCGGCTCTGGAAAGTCTACATTGATCCAACATTTGAACGGACTCTTGAAAGCAACAGCCGGCGCCTATTATTTTAACGGAGAAAATGTCTATGCAGACGGTTATAATATGAAGAACTTAAGAAGCCAAGTCGGATTAGTATTCCAGTATCCGGAATACCAGCTTTTTGAAGTAGACGTTCTCTCGGATGTATGCTTTGGACCGAAAAATCAAGGTCTATCGAAAGAAGAATGTGAAAAAAGAGCGATAGAAGCATTACAGGCAGTTGGATTCCCGGAAAAATTTTATAAACAGTCACCGTTTGATCTGTCAGGGGGACAAAAACGTCGAGCAGCCATTGCAGGGGTGCTTGCCATGCGTCCGAAGGTGCTTGTATTAGATGAACCGACTGCAGGCTTGGATCCGGCTGGCCGTGATGAAATCTTAGATCAGATTGCCAAGCTTCATAGAGAAAGTGATATGACGGTAATCCTTGTTTCTCACAGTATGGAGGATATTGCAAAATATGTAGACCGTCTGATTGTTATGAATCATGGAAGTAAACTGTATGATGGAACACCGAAAGAGGTGTTTGCACATTATAAGGAATTAGAAACGGTAGGGCTTGCGGCGCCTCAGGTGACGTATATTATGCATGCGCTGAAGGAAAAAGGACTTCCGGTAGATGTATCAGCAACAACGATTGAGGAAGCAGTAGAGGAGATTGTGAAAGTATTATGATAAGAGATATAACAATAGGACAGTATTATCCAACGAATAGTGTGATACATAGATTAGATCCGAGAGTGAAGATCGTATGTACACTTGCCTATTTGATTTCACTGTTTTTATTCAAAAGCGTGTTGGGATATGCAATCTGTACCATCTTTTTGATTGCCGTAATCCGAACTTCCAAAGTACCGTTTAAATTTATTACAAAAGGATTGAAACCAATCATCTTATTATTGATGATGACTACAATCTTTAATCTGTTTTTTACATCCAGCGGAAAGATTTTATTGTCCATTGGATTCATTAAGATTACAGAAGATGGTTTGCGGGCATCTGTATATATGGTGCTTCGTCTTGTGTATTTGATTATTGGTTCTTCGATCATGACCTTGACAACGACGCCAAATGAGTTGACAGACGGAATTGAGCGATTGTTAAGACCGTTGAACAAGATCAAAGTTCCGGTACATGAGATTGCGATGATGATGTCCATAGCTCTTCGCTTTATTCCGATTCTCTTGGAAGAGACGGATAAGATCATGAAAGCGCAGATTGCAAGAGGTGCAGATTTGGAGAGTGGGAATATCATTCAGAAGGCAAAAAGTATGATTCCGATTCTTGTTCCTTTGTTCGTTTCTGCATTTCGCCGCGCCAACGACCTTGCCATGGCGATGGAAGCAAGATGCTATCGTGGCGGTGATGGAAGAACAAAGATGAAACCGCTTGTTTATAAGAAAAGAGACTATATTGCATATATATTAACAGCATGTTATCTTGTGGTTTTGATCGGAGTAGGAAGATTTGTTCCGTTTAAAATCTGGATATTTTAGGAGTAGCTCATGAAACGTGTAAAACTGACAGTTGCCTATGATGGTACAAATTATTGTGGCTGGCAGATTCAGCCAAATGGAGTAACGATTGAAGAAAAATTGAATCAAGCCATCTGTAAATTGACCGGAGAAGAAATTGCGGTTATCGGGGCGAGTCGTACCGATTCGGGAGTGCATGCTCTTGGAAATGTGGCTGTTTTTGATACGAACAGCAGTATTCCGCCGGAACGATTTTCTTATGCCTTGAATCAGAGACTGCCGGAGGATATTGTGATTGTAAAGTCAGAGGAAGTTCCTTTGGAATGGCATCCGAGATATCAGGATACACTAAAAACGTATGAATATCACATCATCAATTCAAGAGTGGCGATTCCGACAAAACGGTTGTACAATTGTTTCATCAGTTTTCCGTTAGATGTGGAGAAAATGCGACAGGGGGCAGCTTATATTGTGGGGGAACATGATTTTGCCTCATTTTGTTGTATCCGAACAAATGCGAAAACAACGGTTCGGACGGTGACAGATTTGCAGATTATACAAAATGGAGAGGAAATCACCATTCGAATTACAGGAAACGGATTTCTCTACAATATGGTTCGAATCATTGCCGGTGTGTTGATTCGCGTAGGGCGAGGTTTTTATGAGCCGGAAAAGGTGAAGGAGCTTTTAGACGGAGTAGAACGCACACAGGAAGCAATCACAGCGCCGCCGCAAGGATTGTGTTTGATTGAGATTCAATATGAACAGGAGTTGAGAGAATAAAGTCTTTGGCATTAACCGAAGCAAGAATGAGATTATTTTATAAAAAGGAAATGAAAAATGAAAATATTTTCACCACACGACAAAAAACGTGAAAAAGTGAAAATATTTTCATTTTTTTATTTTTAAGAAAATCTTATGATATATGGAAATGCTTAAAAGCAAAAAAGGAGGAAAAGTATATGGATGTTATGAAACTTGCAAACAGCTTGCCTATGTGGATCGCTTGTGGAATTCCGGTAGTATTCGTTATGTTACAAGCGCTTCTTTTTGCCAGGGAAGCTTACAACTCAGGAGAGAAGGTAGGACTCACAAAAAAACAGATGAAGAAGGCCATGAAAAGTAGTGCGGTAACTTCAATCGGTCCATCTATTGTTGTATTAAGTGGTATGTTATCACTTCTTGTAACAGTAGGAGGTCCTGTGGGGTGGATGAGACTTTCTATGATCGGTTCGGTTATGTTTGAATCTATTGCTGCAGGACTTGGAACATCGGCAGTAGGTGTAACTCTTGGAACAGATCCGATGACAGAAGAAGCTCTTACCATGGCAATTTGGACAATGATTCTTTGCTCTATTGGTTGGGTACTCTTTGGAACGTTCGCTGCAAACAAAATGGATAAAATAGAGCATAAATTATCCAAAGGAAATGCAGGAACATTGACTACGATTGCATCAGCAGCAATCATCGGTGTATTTGCGGCAATGGTTGCAAGCCACCTTTCAAAACCAATCTATTTGATGCTTCAAAAAGCAGAGGCAACAGCACTTACGGGTGCAAATAAAAACGCAATTGCATGTGTGCTTGGAGCGGTAATTATGTACATACTTTCTACAGTTGCAGAGAAAAAGAACATTGGTTGGTTAAAAGAATGGTCGCTTACGATTACCATTTTAGGCGCTATGATCATTACGGCTTTGATTTAAGGTAGGAGGAAGGAATATGAACAATAATTTTTATAAAGAAGAATATACGCCAAAAATAAACAAAATTGGTAAATTTACAGGATATTTTGGCGTAGTACTTGCATTTTCACCGGCATTATTGCTTGCTGTTGTATATGGACTTCTCCCGAAACCGGCAGCTTTGCTTACAGCATTTGTAAGTGGCGCTAGTGCGTTTGGCGTACTTTGGTTTGTGGAACCGATTTCATATTTTCCGGTTGTAGGACCGGCGGGAACTTACATGGCATTTCTCTCAGGAAATATTTCTAACATGCGTATTCCGTGTGCAAGTATGGCACAGGTAGCTGCAGATGTAGAACCTGGAACAGAAAAAGGCTCTGTAATTGCAACTCTCGGTATGGCAGTATCGATTATCATCAACACATCTGTACTGACAGTAGGTGCGATTCTTGGAACTTCTGTTCTTGAGATGCTTCCTCAATCTGTTATCGGAGCATTGAACTACCTGCTTCCGGCATTATTCGGAGCATTGTTGATTCAGTTTGGTGTCAAGATGAAAAAACATAGTCTGATTATGGTACTCATTGCAATTGCTTTATATACAGCAATTGGTATGGGAGTATTCAATTGGCTACCGGGCGCTTCTAACTGGCTTGGAACATTGGGATGCGTATTTATCAGTATTGCAATTGGACTTGCAACATTGAAAAATGCTGAGAAAAAAGCTTAGATTATTTTAAGAAAAGGGTGATAGGATTATGACAAAAAAAGAGCTTCAAGAAATCGTAAAAAGTCTGGACTCCTTCTGTCAGACAAGCTGTCGTACTTTGTGGAATCATCCAGAAGTGGGCGGTGAAGAAAAAGAAAGTGCAGATTACTTCCGTAAAGCGTTGTCAGAGGAAGGATTTGTGATTGTAAATGAAGAAAAGTTGGAACATGCATTTTATGCAGAATATGGATCCGGCAGTCCTGTGATTGCAATTCTGGGAGAATACGATGCACTGCCGGGATTATCACAGAAAGTATCCAATAAAAAAGAAGCGGTAGAAGAGGGAGCGCCGGGACACGGATGTGGTCATAACTTGCTTGGTTCTGCTGCGGCAACCGCAGCTATTGCAGTAAAAAGGTTCTTGGAGAACGAAGGGATAGAAGGAACGGTTCGTTTCTACGGATGCCCGGAAGAAGAAATGCTTTCAGGAAAAGTAAAAATGGCATATTATCATATGTTTGATGACTGTGATATGGCAATTAGCTGGCATCCTATGAGCGCAAATATGGTATATGACAACGGATACCTTGCAAGCGCTTCTGCACATTTTGAATTTAAAGGAAGAAGCTCACATGCTGCATTTGCGCCTGAGGTAGGAAGAAGCGCGTTGGATGCAGTAGAGCTTATGAATGTAGGTGTGAATTATTTAAGAGAGCACGTAACTTCAAAGGCAAGAATTCATTATACAACCGATAGCGGAGGATTTGCGCCGAACATTGTTCCGCCTCGCGCTGGTTCATGGTATTTCGTGAGAGCGCCATATATTTCAGATGTGAAAGAGATACTGGAGCGTGTCAGAAAGATTGCAGAGGGAGCTTGTCTGATGACAGAGACAAGTATGGAGATGAAAATCGACTATGGATGCTGTGAGTTATTGGAGAATCATTCTTTTGCAGATCTGGCATATGAAAATCTAAAAGAAATAGAACTTCCGGCGTTTGACAAACAGGATATGGAGTTTGCGGCAGAACTGGAGAGCACGATTGCACTGGAAAATGTTGAACGTGCAAGCAAGCTTTATGATACAGAAGGTCTTCCGTTGTCTGTAAAACTTGGAGCAAGAGATTTATATAAGATCAATCCGCTTACGGCATCTTCTGATAGTGGAGATGTAAGTTATATGATGCCAATGTGCTTGCTTTCAACAGCTTGTTGGCCGGCAGCAGCAGCACCTCATACATGGCAGGCTACGGCAGCAACCGGAAGTCCAATTGGCGAAAAAGGCGCGATCAGCGCAGCACAGGCTATAGCAGGTATTGCGTATGATCTGTATACAAAACCGGAAGTACGTGAGAATATCATGAAAGAATTCCGGGGAAAACAGAATGACTATACGCCAATGTATAATGAATAAAACAGATTCGTAAGATAAAACGAGATGAAAGGGGAATACGTGATGGGAAATCAGTTATTAAAAGAAGCAAATGAACTACAGCAACAGTTGAGCGAATGGAGAAGAGTGCTTCATCAGATGCCTGAAATAGGCCTTAAGCTTCCAAAAACTGTAGAATTCGTATCAAAAGAACTTGAAAAGATGGGAATTGAATATACGGTATATGAAGGATGTTCCTGCATTGTTGCCCTAATCGGACACGGAGAAAAATGCTTTATGCTTCGCAGCGATATGGATGCCCTTCCTGTTCAAGAAGAATCAGGAGAACCATTTGCTTCGAAGAATGGATGTATGCATGCCTGTGGACATGATATGCATACAACGACTCTTCTTGGCGCAGCAAAACTATTGAAAGCACATGAAAGTGAACTCAATGGTACGGTAAAGCTTTTGTTCCAATCTGCAGAAGAGACGTTTAAGGGTGCAAAAGAAGCAGTAGATGTAGGCGTGCTTGAAAATCCGAAAGTAGATGCCGCATTTGCGATGCATGTAGCTCCGAATAGCGAGAATAAAAAGATTATCTACGGAGAATATCCGATGACTTCTGTATATGGGTTCCGTATTATTTTGACAGGAAAAGGAACACATGGTTCGACGCCGGAACAGGGAGTTGATCCAATCAATACCGGAGTTCATCTATATCTGGCATTGCAGGAATTGATCGCAAGAGAAGTATCTGCAATGGAAGAAGCTGTTTTGACAATCGGACATTTTGAATCAGGAAGTGCGTTTAACGTGATCCCACAGCGTGCGGTGTTAGAAGGATCTCTTCGAACATTTAAAGCGGAGATTCGTGAATATATTATACGCCGTATCCATGAAGTAACAAAGGGTGTAGCAGAAACATATCGTTCTGATTTTGAAATTGAAGTATTGAATGATGTTCCGGCTGTAAAATGTGACGTTGCGTTGAATGATGAAGTTGTTCAATCTATAAAAGAATTAGATGAAGAACTTAAAGTATATCCGTCTTTCCATGTAATGGGATCAGAGGATTTCTCATACTTTAGTGAAAAAGTTCCTGCAAGCTATTTATTCATCGGCGCAGGGGTGGAGGATGAAAAAGAATGGGTAGGTCATCATAATCCACACGCAAAATTCAATGAGACTTGTTTGCCGACTTCATCTGCAATTTATGCAAAAGTGGCAATGGATTGGTTGGCAAAGCATTAGAATTTAAAGTCCTTGCTTGACAGAAAATTGCAAGGAATGTTACACTTGTGAACAAAAATGGTGGTAGAAAGGGAAGGGGCAGCATGGGAATTGCGATGAAAACTTTATTAGAGCAGGAGTTTTTTAAGGACTTTTATGTGGTAGGCGGTGCAAAAGGATTACAGCGAGAAGTTCAGGGGATTGCAATCATGGATGCCCCGGATGCCTACCGTTGGACAAAAGGAAAAGAATTGGTTATTACCTCAGGCTATTCCATACGAATGGAACCGGATTCTATGAAGCAGGCATTTGATGAAGGCATGATGCAACAGACTTCGGGAATGATGATAAAACGAGGAAGACATTTACCCCAAATTTCGCAGGAAATCATAGACTTATTCGATCAATATGAAATACCTTTGGTCAGTATGCCTTTTGAAATAAGCTATATGGATGTTATGCAGCAGATCAATACCATTGTATTGAATCGAACAATCCGACGATTTCAGATTCAAAAAAATGGCGCATTTAGTCTGTGGCCTATCACTTACAAAGTTCAAAAGATCAAGAAAATTCTTCAGGCAGTTGAGGTGGAAATGGACTTCCCGGCGTTTTTGTTTGATGTAGGTGAGAAAGAAGGCTATTATAGTTCTGCAAATTTTAAACGGATTTCAGAAATGTACGGCTTGAAAGAGAGCGACTTTTGGGAACCAAGTCTGCCGCATAACCGATATACGCTTTGCGATTATATTCAAATGACACGTATTCGCTTGTGTAATGAAAGAGAAGAAGAACCGCGTGTAAGCTGGGTTGTTATGCCGATTACAGTCGGCGGTGTTGTTCAGGCATATTTTGTAGTAATGGAATCCAGAGAATTTTTGGACTATTACGATGAATATTCCATAAGAATCGCATATTTATTATTGCAGGCGCTGTATGAGCAGATTGTGATTGCTGATAGTATAGGAAATAACGGTTTTGAAAACCTTGTGCTTCTTGCATTACATTCTACAGGAGAAAATACTGACAGATTGCTATATCAGGCAAGCCAACAAGGAATTTCCATGAACACAAGATATGCATGTGTCCTTTTTGAGCAGAAAAATGAAACGGTAAGCGCCAGAATCAATCGTGATGTGTTTTTTACCGCTTTTCAAAATAGTAATCTTTCCCAAAATGCGAAACTTGCATTTTTAGATGAAAATAGGGGAGTCATGCTTGCAGAAATGCAAGAACCCTTAAAATATAAGAATGAAGATGTGGAAAAAATGCTTTTGGACTTTGAGGAAAAGATTCAAGAAAAGTGTTCGGAAATAGAATTGGAATTTGCGGTTTTGCGAGAAGGAAATAAGCTCTCGGAAGTAAAATCTGTTGTAGCGAAGTGTGAGAAGATTCTGAAAATGGGCAGAAAGATTTATCCAGAACGAAAAGTTTGGGATTATGATTTGCTTGGTCTGTTCACATGGCTTCAAATTCCAGAAGACGAGTTGGAACACTTGCTTCTGACGTATAAAAACTTAATGAAAGATGAAAAGAATGTTGAGCTTTTAAAAACGCTCAAGGTCTATCTGGAAAATAATATGAATTTTAGTGTGACTGCAGAAAAAATGTATGTGCATATTAACACGATAAGGAAAAGGATTGACAAGCTGAATTCGTTGCTTGAAATTGATTGGGATTCTTATATGTCAAGGCTCAAGGCAGAGATATTATTACAGTTTTTAGATTTGTAAGTTTATAAAAATAGGAGTGCGCTATGAATAAATCACAGACACTCCTATTTTTTTATTTAGCAGTCTCACCGGATTCGGCATCTTCATCGGATGTAACTACCCTTGGCGCCGTTACTGTGACAATGGTAGCATCTGGATCTTCCAGTATTTCAATATCTTTATGCTGGAAAATTTCCAGATCTTTTATCCGAAGGGTTTCTCCGACTTTCAAATCGCCTACATCCAATTCGATTTTTTCAATAAGCGCTGCAGGAAGAGCTTTAAAATTAATCTCGTGAAGCACTTGTTCTGGAATTCCGCCGGTAATTTTTCCTTCATTTACAAGATGGATTTCAGCAGAAGAATGTACCTTTTCGGTACTTACAAGCGCCTGAAAATCAATTTCATCGACTTCACGTTTTAGAGAGTTATAATCGACTTCCTTGATAAGCGCATCGTAGGTTTTCCCTTCTACAGTAAGTGTAACTCGTCCGCCTTTTCCTTCTTTTTTCAATAGTTGTTCTACGTCTTTTTTTGTCATTTGAAGTGGAATAGATTCTTCCAATTCTTTTCCGAAGAGACTTCCGGTTACATAACCTTCTCTTCTGAGTTTCTTTGCTTTTGTTGACATGTTTCTCTTTTCAGCTTTTAAAGTATTCATTTACCTTTTCCTCCAATTACTGAATCTCGCTTAGCAAGCCTTCAACCTTGTAGTCTATTATGCAAAGAGGTTTTGTTAAGTGTATTTCTTTGTTACATCTATAGTATAACACCTATGTCAAGTCCTTTGGTGAAAATTATTTCTTAGAAAATGATGCCGGTTTCATATTTTTCGGAAGTGCCGTTACAAGCAAATATACAAGAAGCATGGAACCTACTTTATCCAATAAGTTATTGAATAACTTTGGTAAGAAAGAAGCTGCGAAGATGCTTGCGCCACTTTGTTTCAAGAACATAACTGCAACGTCAGAAATGGTTCCGGTCAAACCTCCGTATACCGCGATACCGATTGGTGTACCGATCAGTGGAGCAACGATACCGGTTAAAACACCGATTAAAATAGCGTTTAAGAAGTTGAATTTGATCTTCTTAAATGCAAATCCTACAACGAAAGCAACTGCAATGCTGACAAGCGCAAATGGCATTCCGGAGAAAGAACCGCTAAAAATACTTGTTAATACATTGGTTGCAGCTCCGACAACAGCTCCATACCATGGGCCGAAGAAAACGGCGATTAACATGGTCCCCATAACATCGAGATAAAATGGGAATTTTAAGGCTGCTGTTACAATGCCGAGAACGATATTGATTGCGATTGCAAGACCACAAAAAGCCATTCTCGAAGTGGTAGAAAATTGTTTGTCCATAAATAATTCCTCTTTTCTTTAGATAATAAAACCATAGTACCACGACAATCTGATAAAGTATAATTGATTTTTGTCATGGATATATTGATGGAATCTATAGTGCATTTTGCAAAAGAAATGGTATAATAAGAGGAGTTTTACGGATGGAGGAAAGACCTTTATGAAACAGAAAATATTATTTGTAAGCCATTGCCTTTTGAATGATGGAACAAAGCTGAAAAATCAAGATCCTACAGAGATGGAGTCAGAGAGAAGAGAAAAAAGAATATTATTACATACATTGTTAGATGCGGGCGTGGAACTGGTGCAATTACCATGTCCGGAATTTATTTTGTACGGTGCAAATCGATGGGGACATGCGGCATCTCAGTTTGACACGGCATTTTTCCGAAAAGAATCAAGAAATATGCTAGATACGATTCTTTTACAGATCGAAGAATATAGTTCTCATCCGGAACGTTTTGAAATTCTTGGAATTGTGGGAATCAACGGAAGTCCGAGCTGTGGCGTTCGGTTTACTTACGATGGAGAATGGGGCGGTGAATTCAGCGGCAATCCCAATTTAAAAGAGACGTTAGCTTCTTTGAAAAAAGAAGAAAAACCGGGAATCTTTATGAAAGTTTTTATGGAAATGCTGGAAGAACGTGGATACAAAATACCATTTTATTCATTTGAGGATTTTAAGGAGAAGAATATAGATGATACGTTATGCTAAAAAAGAAGATTTAGATGCAATTATGGAAATCGTAGGAATTGCAAAGCAATATATGAAAGAATCCGGCAATCTTACGCAATGGGCGGGAGACTATCCGGGGAAAATCGATTTTGAAGAGGATATTCTGAAAAAGCAACTGTATGTTTGCTATAATGATGAGATGACATACGGAGTGTTTGCGTTTGTAACAGAAAAAGATCCGAATTATGCATATATAGAAGATGGTCAATGGTTCAATGAAGAACCATACGGAACGATTCACCGTATTGCCGGAAATGGAAAGGTAAAAGGTGTTTTTCAAGAGGCAGTAGATTTTGCAAAAGACAAGATGGAGAGCCTGCGGATTGATACGCATGAAGATAATCGGACGATGCGCCATCTGATTGAAAAAAACGGTTTTCAAAGATGCGGTATTGTGTATATGGAAGATGGAAGTCCAAGAATCGCATACCAATATGTAGCAAATGGAGGAGAAAACTAATATGAAATCATTGGTAATCGCAGAAAAACCTTCTGTGGCAAGAGATATTGCAAGAGTTTTAAAGTGTAACAAAAATATAACAGGAGCAATCGAGGGAAATCAGTACATTGTCACTTGGGCGCTAGGGCACCTTGTAACGCTGGCCGATCCTGAAGAGTATGATATAAAATTCAAGGAATGGAACATGGAAGTGCTTCCGATGATGCCAAAGAAGATGGAGCTTGTAGTAATCAAGAAGACATCGAAACAGTACCAGGCAGTGAAGACACAGCTTTTCCGAAAAGATGTAGGGGAGATCATCATTGCTACAGATGCAGGGCGAGAAGGAGAACTGGTGGCAAGGTGGATATTGGAAAAAGCAAACTGCCATAAGCCGATCAAACGTCTTTGGATATCTTCCGTGACGGACAAAGCAATCAAAGAAGGATTTGCGAAGCTGGTGGATGGAAGAAAATATAATGACCTCTATGCAGCGGCAGTTTCTCGTGCAGAAGCAGACTGGCTTGTGGGAATCAATGCGACAAGAGCTCTTACATGCAAATACAATGCACAGCTTTCCTGTGGACGTGTACAGACACCGACACTTGCCATGATCGCAAAACGAGAGGAAGAAATACGAGCTTTCAAACCGGAAGAATATTATGGAATTTCTTTACAGGCAGGAGCTGTGAAATGGACATGGCAGGATCAAAAATCCGGCAGCTATCGTACGTTTTCCAAAGACAGGATTGAAAAAATTGAGCAGTTGTTGAAAAATGAAGAAATTATCGTAGAACGTGTGGATAAATCTGCAAAAAAATCTTATGCACCGGGACTTTATGATTTGACGGAGCTACAGAGAGATGCGAATAAGAGATTTGGATTTTCTGCAAAAGAAACATTAAATATTATGCAAAGATTGTATGAAAGTCATAAGGTCTTGACATATCCAAGAACAGATTCCAAATATATCGGAACAGATGTGGTGGATACGCTCAAAGACCGTCTGAAAGCATGTGCGGTAGGTCCTTACAAAAAGCTGGCAGGAAGTCTGATCATGAAGCCGATCAAAGTAAACAAATCGTTTGTAGATGATAAAAAGGTAAGTGACCATCATGCCATCATTCCGACGGAGCAATATGTACAATTAGATCATATGACGAACGAAGAACGGAAAATTTATGATCTTGTAGTACGAAGATTTTTGAGCGTATTATATCCGCCGTTTGAGTATGAGCAGACAACACTTCGTGGAAGTGCAGCAGGAGAGACGTTTGTAGCGAAAGGTAAAATTGTAAAAGAAGCAGGCTGGAAAACCGTTTATGAATACGAAGAAGAGGAGAATGAAGAAGGATTATCCGAACAGGCGCTTCCGGATATGAAATCAGGGGACCGCCTTCCGATTCGACAGATTCATGTAACGACAGGCAAAACGAAGCCGCCGGCACATTTTACCGAAGCAACATTATTGTCTGCTATGGAAAATCCGGTAAAATACATGGAGTCCAAGGATAAACAGGCGGTAAAAACTTTGGGAGAGACAGGTGGTCTTGGAACAGTAGCCACAAGAGCGGATATTATAGACAAATTATTCCATTCTTTTTTGATGGAGCTTCGTGGAAAAGAAATCTATATTACTTCGAAAGGAAAACAGCTTTTGGAGCTTGTGCCGGAAGATTTGAAAAAGCCGGAGCTTACAGCAGACTGGGAGATGAAGCTGTCCGGCATTGCAAAAGGAAAATTGAAGCAAGAGAAGTTTATCCAGGAAATCAAAGGATATACGGTAGAGATTATCGATGAGATTAAAACCGGAGAAGGAAAATTCCGTCATGAAAATGTGACGAATAAGAAATGTCCGGTTTGTGGGAAACCAATGCTTTCTGTCAATGGAAAACAGGCGAGACTGCTTGTCTGTCAGGATCGAGAATGTGGACACAAGGAAGTGATCGCAAGGATTTCCAATGCAAGATGTCCGGAGTGCCACAAGAAGATGGAGATTATCAAAAAAGGCGACGAGGAACAATTCGTATGTGTATGCGGTTACAAAGAAAAAATGTCGGCTTTTAAAAAGCGCAGGGAAAAAGAAGGGGCAGGCGTCAGTAAAAAGGACGTACAGAAGTATTTACGTCAGCAAAAAGATGAGCCGGTCAATAATGCGTTTGCAGATGCATTTGCAAAATTGAAATTATAAAAACTGGTGAAAAGCCTTGGAAAATGGGGGCTGCAACTGTCGGTTGACAAAGTTCAAAGCGTGCTTGGTGGCAGGTAACTACAATCTTTGCTATAAATATGATAACGATATCGTATGAAAAAGAAAAAGGAATTGTAAAAATAAAGGAGGTTATCATATGATTTTAGCGGAAAAAATAATGCAGCTTCGGAAGAAAAATGGATGGTCACAGGAAGAACTGGCAGAGCAGATGAAGGTATCCAGACAGTCTGTGTCAAAATGGGAGAGCGGTGTTTGAGTTATAATAGGACCAAGTTAGATGAAACCCAGTAAAATCAAGGGGT